>JAQYVG010000166.1 GCA_030145595.1 Desulfobacterales bacterium
GGCCTGCGCTTATGTAAATGTTTTCTCCTTCCGCGCGTGCCACTTTTACCGGTACAGTTTTCAGGCGATTGTCATGGACAACATACACCGTATTTTCAAAACTGACCGCCTGCCGGGGGAGTCGGAAAACGTTATGCAGGGTCCTGCCCTCAATTTTCACCGAGCAGAACATACCTTCGACCAGCGGCAAAGATTCCGGTTTTTTTTTAGTTGCAGTTTCAGCATCAACCCGCACGGCAACGGTAAGGGTGCGAGTTTGCTGGTCGAATTTCACTACCCGGTGCAGCCGGCCTTCCCAGGTTTGGCCATTATTATTCTCTGTCCAGCGGACGATGCTCGGCACTTTTACAAGACCGGAAAACCATGCGCTTGTTTTCTCTGTTTTTTCTTTTTTAAAACGGAGCCACCGGCGCGCATCCCGGCTGTCCAGGGGCACCTGGATTTCTAAAACCGAATCATCCGCCAGGACGGCGACATTTTGTCCCGGAGTGACATACTGACCATTTTCAAGCGCAACCGATTTGATGCGTGCATTAAAGGGAGCGCGGACCTCGCAGCGTTTTAGATTGGTCTCCGCCGTTGTCAGAACCTGTGCTATCTGGCTGGTAAGATCAGCCGCTGCAAGGATCACTCTCTCAGCCGCTTCAACACCTGCTTGAGTGCCAACGCTGTTCTTTGCCAGCAATACCCGGACGCGCTCATGTTCTTTTTTGGCCAGTTCTTGACTGCGCTTGAGGATTTTCAAACGTTCCCTGCCGGTTTTGAGGACAATCATATAATCGGTTGGATCAATTTTAAAAAGGACTTCTCCTTTAGGGATAATCTCGCCGGCTTTCAGTTTAGGATGTATCTTGATAATTTTTCCGGCAACTTCGGGCGCTATCGGCACCACAGTCAATGCTTTTACTTCACCATAGCCGGAAATCAACACGGGAACATCCTCTTGTTCAACCTGCAGAGCCTCTACCTTTAGGGGACGTTCGCCGTTTTTGGCCTCGGCCGGAGGGGTTTTCAGCCTCGAGAGGATTCCCATTCCCACCACACCGGCAAGCAGAACGACGATGGAAGCGACAATGCTGACAAGCACAACCATAGCCGGTTTTTTTGATTTTTCGATTTTTTCAAACTCCATCTGACTTCACCTTTTATTCTTCTTGATATAACGGGCGGTAAGGCGGCAGGAAGGGTGAGGCGTCTCGCATCGCATGCGCATGATTGACATTCCTTGCGGAGGAAACGTTAAGAATGAGTAAACTGCAGGATTTTATGTTTTACTTAAGCCGAGTCCTAATGCTGCCGGACGATTTATGCAGACACGTTGTCGCCGCAAACAAAGATCCCGTTGCCGGGTGATCTGCAGCACCCTCGACTTTTGCTCAATAAAGGTTATAAAATATCCGCCGGGGACTCAATCCTCCAGATTCTCCACATTGGTACCGAAGGGTTGCGCCGCCGCCTCGTCTTTATCCGAGAAAATGAGCTCAGCGGCTATCTCAGCTGCATCCGTAATTATTTCACGACAGTAAAGAGCATGCTCCCGAGAAAGCCAGGCTGTGTGCCATTTGGAGGTTATCTCTTTACAGAGTGTTTCCCCGTACTTTTCTTTGATTCGATTGGGAATCTGATTGAACAATCTGTATAGACCCGGTTTTCCGTAAAGCTGTTCTTTTGATTTCTTGAGAACTTCCTTGCCTTCCCCCTCGGGAAGGACGCTTCTTCCGTGGACGGCACTGACGGCCATGACAGCCCCAGCTACAGCGCCGCAAGTATCGCCGTAGAGCCCGATGCCGCCGCCGAATCCCGTTGCCAGTTTTTTCACTTCCGGGGGCAATCCGGTCTCCACCAAAGAGAGCACCGCTTCGGTAACGCACTCGGCGCAATTGTACCCCAAAGAAAAATTTTTCCTCGCTCGTTGTCTTATTTGCTCTATTTGCTCTTCTTTATTCATTATTGGCACCTTCTTCACCCGCAATTATGTAATTGTTAAAGCATTCTTTTTGCTAGTCTTTATTTAAGAGTTGTTTTTTCTGTTGGGAGGGTAAAGCAAAAGCGGCTCCCCTTTTGACTTTCACTTTCAACCCAGATCTTTCCTTGATGGGCATCCACGGCCATCTTACAGAAGGTCAACCCCAAGCCGGTTGTATGTACACGTCCTTCGCTTTTTTTGTCAACCTGGAAATATTTGTCAAAAATGTTTTTGCTGTGCTCGGCAGGTACACCGGGGCCGTTGTCCCGGACGAAAAATATGATCTCCGAAGACGGCAAATACTCAAAGCCAACCTCAATGGTATCATCAGGAGGTGAATAGTTGATGGCGTTCGTTAAAAGATTTTGTAAAATTCGAAGCAGAATGCCACGGTCGCCCCAGAAAAAATCGGTAGTTTCAGGGGCTGGAAAATTTTCCGCAAAAGTCAGGTTCTTGAGCTCGAAAAGACCAAAAAGCCTGGCCAGAGCCTCTTTGATCAGGTCCTGAGGATCAATCTTTTCATGGATCAGCTTGAGCCGGTTTTCTTCAAGCTGGGCAATATCCAGAAGATTGAACACCATGGAATATAATGTATCACATGCCGTTTTACCGGCGTTCACATATTCGCGGTCTTCGTCGGAAACAGCATAAGAAAGAATGTCAAGATTTGCTATCAATTCCGAAACAGGCCCTTTTAAATCGTGGATCAGCATATTGTAAAAGTCGGCCTTAAGCTGTTCCAACTTCTCTAATTGAAGGTTCTTCTGCTGTAAAGTGCGCTTTTTCTTTTCTAAAGATTCTGTCAGGCGTTGATTTTCAAGAGCACCGATGACATGCCCCGCTAAAATTAACAGGGATTTCTGTTCCTCTTGCGGAAAAGAATCCTCACCTATCTTATCCGTTGCAGTTATGATTCCAATAACTTTATTTTTGACTATGATAGGTACCAGCAACAAGGCGCATCCTTCATAGTGCTCAAAACGCGCCGGGAAAATATCACTGGTGGAAATATCTTCGACATACAAAATGTCTTTATGTATGCAAACCCAGGAGGAGGGAGATTCCTGATCGAGACTTTGCTTTATGCCTATCAATTCCGGATTGGTCGAGGCCGCAACTTTAATGTTCTTAGAGCCTTTCACAAGCATGATAGAGCCGCTTTTGACACTCATGTGCCGGACAATTTCAAGGATAATATGCTGCAGTTTCTCCTTGAAATCAAGGTACCGGTCATGGGAGATGGAATTAATTTTTATTAAAACCGGAAGCAATTCTTTAGCGTTTGGCATGGGCTTCTTCCTTACATTTTAGCACAACTTCTCATAAGCTCTCGGGCTTTTTTGTGGTCCGGGTCGAGCTTTAACAATCTCTTCAAGACTCCTTCAGCCCAAATCGGCTTGCCGATAGTTATATAATCCTGGGCAAGGTGGAGTTTAATCTCCAGGTTTTCGTCATCATTTTTTTCGGCTTCAATCAAATATGGTAATGCTTTATTGACATCACCTACAGATTCCCATGTCTTACCCAGCTTGAAAAGAAGGTCTGGCCGCTGCGGCAGTTTATTGATCAGATGCTCAAAAAGGGAGGCGGCATAATTATGTGCTCCGTTCTCACGACAAAAATCGGCAACTTCCTCCTGAAGCACTAAAGGATCTTTCGAAAATTTGAAAGCCTGGGTAAATACCTTAATGGCTCTGGGGATCATTTCCCTTTGAACCAGGGTCTTGCCAAAATTGATTCCGCGGTCAAGGTGGCGCGGGCTGATCTCCATGGCTTTCTCAAAGTAATGATGAGCCTTGTCGATTTTATCCTGCTTGAGATACAACTCCCCAAGATTATGGAAAGCAATCACATCCATGTGATTCATCTTTGCGGCCTGCAACAACCACTTTTCAGCCTCTTCTAACTCCTCCTTTTTTAAATAAAAATGGCCCAGTTCACGGATGGCTCGGGATGAATCCGGATCCGATTCCATGGCCAGCCGGGCTGCGTCGATGGCCATGTCCAGATCGCCTTTGTCTTCAAAATCACGGGCTCTTTTAAGATGGGCGACAATGGGAGGAGGATTGTTGGCCTTGGCAACGACGCCGGCAACCTTGTTCTCCAATAGCTTGATGGTCAAAGGCTTCAATAGCAAGGCATCAACATAGGACTCAGCCGCCTCGGCCACATAATCTTGGTAGGCCTGGGCCGTAATCATAATTACCGGTATATCTCTTAAAACCCTGTCGTTCCGAATAATGCTTAAGGCTTCACCACCTTGCATCTCGGGCATATTGTAGTCCATCAAAACTAAATCGATGGACTCTTTGCGCAGGATGCGCAAAGCTTCTTTCCCATTATGAGCATAGAAAAACTGGTCCCCGTATCCGACGGTATTCATCATGCGATGCACCGATTTGCACATGGTGATGACGTCATCCACAATCAGTACGGTCATCTCGTTCAGATCGATCATAGCTGGTTTCCCATGATGGCTGTTGATGATTATTTAAGGTTAACCTTCAAAACATATTTCGATTGCGAAACTTCCGCATTCTGTTTTGAAAGGTATCGCAATTTTGGGACCTTTGGTCATCGTTTCAAGCTTATGGTTTTTACCGGTAATAACCGTAGGAATGGCCCCGTGAAAGACCTTGCCTATTTCTTCCAGCTCCTTTCTGGCCTGCCCGGATATCATATTGGTTAATTCACCCACAGCATCGGCAATTTCATTGTTTATTTCCGCCATTTCCTCTCCTAACATGTTGGAAACGATTTTTAAAATGCATAATTCATCAAAGGTGACGGAAACCGTTCCATTTGCTTCGCCGGTAAAGCCAACAATACCCGAAACATCTCCTTGGGCAACATTATCTTTTTTGAGATGAGGTTTTCCGGCCTCAGACTTAACAAATGCCATTGTTTCTATAACATTAACCGTCGCCGTGATAAATGGATTAATGACTTTTGCGTCCATGTACTATTCTCCCGGTTCTGTGCTGGAACAGATAGAAAACCGCTACCATGCTCTTTTTTAATTTTGCATCTAAGACCTTAGACAAAATTGAATGTTTGGAAACAGCCTCGAAAATAGAGGCGATGATCTGATCAGCTGGCGGGAGCCGATTAGATTTTACTGTAATATTCAAATGATATTACAGTAAAATCTTGCCATCTTGCAACCAAAATAAATTCTTCATGAGAAATTTGGGTTAATTGGGCTGATATATGCGGGGCATAGGTTGCCGTTTTTAAAAAAAATGGAGCAAGCGATCGCCTTGACTTTCCATTATCTGAATGCCAGAGTATTGTTATAAAAACACAAGGTATTCATGTGACGGAATGGCCTGATCTGAAGGCGCAGTTTTTTGCCGGGATCAATCCGGATATCTTTTACCTCTATGATATCATCAAACAAAGAGGAGAATATTAGTGCTTGCCGATAAAACCGACATCCTGATTGCCGGTGCAGGCATCATTGGGCTCACCGTGGCAAGAGAGCTGATTGCCTGTGGATATGATGAAATTGTTATCATCGAAAAAGAGCCGGAACTCGGTTTGCATGCCTCCGGTCGTAACAGTGGTGTCCTGCATGCGGGAATCTATTACAGCCCCGACAGCCTCAAAGCTAAAATGTGCCTCAAGGGTAATTTCCTGATGAAAGCATACTGTAAGGAAAAGGGACTGCCGATTCTTGAAAAGGGTAAGGTCATCGTTGCCTGCGATGAAGCCGAGCTGCCGGCACTTGATGAGCTTTACCGGCGGGCAACGGCCAACGGCGCCAAGGTAGAAATTATCGACGAAAAACAGCTGGCGGAGATCGAGCCTAACGCCAAAACAACCGGCAAGGCCCTGTATTCGCACCATACCGCCCAGGTGGATCCCAAAGCGGTTTTGCAAAGTATTCGCAAAGAACTTACCGGCAGCGGGAAGGTGAAAATAGTCACCAATTGCCGCTTAAAGGGTCTTGTCGGCACCCGCACGGCAGTCACCACCCGCGGCAAAATCGTATTTTCCCGCTTCATTAACTCTGCCGGTGCCCACTGCGACCTGGTGGCTCAGGCCTTTGGTTACGGCTATAATTATCGCCTCATTCCTTTCAAGGGGATCTACCGCAAATTGAAAAAGACCGCACCCTATTCAGTCAATGGCAATATCTATCCGGTGCCGGACATCCGCAACCCCTTTCTGGGCGTTCATTTCACCCGCAGTGTCCACGGTGATGTCTATCTCGGCCCCACCGCCATCCCGGCCTTTGGTCGTGAAAACTACGGAATATTTACAGGCATAGACCCTGAAGGCCTGTCGATTGTCCTGTCCGATATAGTTCTCTTTTGCCTTAATTCCAAATTCCGGGCGGTTGCAGTCAGCGAACCCAGAAAATATAATTCTTCCTTTTTTTTCCGCAACGCCGGCAAGCTCGTTAAGCGCCTCAACTCTGAGGATATCGAATCGAGCAGCAAGGTTGGGATTCGTGCCCAGCTTGTTGACTGGAACACCAAAGAAATGGTGATGGATTTTTTGCTGCATCAAGACGGCGAGGCCGTCCACATATTGAATCCTGTCTCGCCGGCGTTTACCTGCTCCATGGAACTTGCCAGGCAGATCGTAAAACAATACTTTTGATGGCGTCGTAAAAAGTCCCAGCTACTGCGTTATTGAAATTGACTTTTACGCATTTGCCATGTTATAATTTAACACAAGATTCCAGAATGCTTTCCGGCTCCTCAGAGTTTTATGTTGCGCTCTTATCCCTCACTCGACCTTCTCTAGCGCATTGTTGTCTAACTGGTAATTTTCGGGTTCGATTTTACGTACCTTTTTTTGACCGGCAACGCGACTTAATCTTCCTGCTGTTAGGGCTTTTTGGCATGCAATCTTTTTGAACCGTACTATTACGGAGGGTCCATGCTCATGGGATACCTTAAAATGCCGATATTCGGCCCCGGAGGGAGCGAGATCCTCCCTTTGGGGAGATTAGTCACTGGCGATTGTTACCATGGAACATGCTAACATTTGTTCACCTCGGGTTAGACGCTTTCAGTCTCATAATCATGGGCTCCAAGATGTTTTTTTGAGGTCCTCGACGGTTTGAGACGAAAGGAGGAAACCATGTTTATCAAACAATCAGATCTTTTTTGGGAAATGGACAAAGCTGTTGTTAAAGATATTATGGGCATTGCCGTAAGGGAATCCTATCAGCAGGGAGATTTTCTCTTCCATGATGGAGATCCCGCTGATTACTTTTATATATTAATCAAGGGACGTGTGAAGCTGAGCATCGGCGACATCGGACCGGTGGTTTACACGGTAGATAACGCCGGTGAAGCGTTTGGCTGGTCGAGCCTGACCGGCCGCGAGGCATACTCTGCTTCGGGGCAGTGCTTGAAGCCGACGGTATTGGATAATTTTCATAGAGCGGAATTTGAAAAGGTTCTTGAAAAATATCCGGAACAAGGGCTTCATTTTTTTAAACGCCTGGCGGGACTAATTGGAAATCGACTGCTCTGGAGTTACAAGATGCTTACGTCAACCGCCAAGGCCGAAGATACGCCTTCCTTCGGTACCGGTCAGATCCAGGAGTCGGAAGCTGCAGCATAAAAACCAGGTAGTGTCCATTCACGAATCCAAAATGAACACGCTGGGTGTCCAATTCAGAAATGAGCAATTTTTGTCCTGATCAAGGCCGCACAAGGGTTTTCGGTGAGGCGTACGTCTG
>JAQYVG010000167.1 GCA_030145595.1 Desulfobacterales bacterium
ATAGCCTATACAACTTCGGCAAAACTTTTAAGGCATAGATATTTTAAAGTATTTCACTCGAACCCTTGGATCCTTGGCCCCTTGAATCCTTAGGATCACTCCAACTCTTTTGGAGATGATCCAAATAATATAACAATTTGGAGACCGTTACCTTGACTTAGGTCAAAAAAGGTTTAAAAAAATCCGGCAGGCCTTGCGACCGGCTGGTTTTCTTGCATGTTGTCTTTATAATTATAACAACTTGAAAGCCGTTACCTTGACTTATGTCAAAAAAAGATGATAATTCTGATGCCTGAGGGAAAATTATGAAAAAAAAGATTGATATATTATCTGAAACACCCCTTTTCAGCGGCCTTCCTGAAAACCAGCTTAGAGAAATTGAGCAGATTGCGATAGAAAAACTTTTTAGGAAAGGCGAAACAATTTTTATTGAAGGTGACGACGGCAACGGATTTTACGTTGTTGTAGAAGGCAGAATAAAAATTTATAAAGTATCATCCGAAGGCAAAGAACAGATTCTGCATATTTTCGGTGCGGGAGAGCCGTTTGGAGAAGTTCCGGTCTTTACCGGAAAACCATTTCCGGCCAATTCCGAATCTTTAGTCAAAAGCCGCCTCCTGTTTTTCCCGAGAAAAGCATTTGTCGATCTTATATCTGAGAACCCCTCCCTGGCTCTGAATATGCTTGCGGTCCTTTCAACCAGGCTCCGGCGATTTACGGTTCAGATAGAAAATCTTTCCTTAAAAGAGGTGCCGAGCCGTTTGGCCGCCTATCTGATCTATCTGGCAGAAGAACAGGGACGTAAAGATTCTGTGAAGCTGCATATTTCAAAAGGGCAGCTTGCAAGCCTGCTGGGTACCATTCCGGAAACCCTGTCGCGTATTTTCGCCAAGATGAGCGCTCAGAATCTAATTCAAGTAACCGGCCGTGATATCAGCCTCATTGATCCTGCGGGCCTTGAAGATCTGGCGGAACATGGAAAATAAAACTATTTGAACGCCACCAACTCCTTACTCAAAATCCTGATATGTTGCATCTCTTCTTTGATAATGGCTTCAATTCTTTGCTTGCTGCGATTGTCCGAAACCGCATCCTTCATGCCTAAATAAAAAGCAATGGAATCTTTTTCGGCAACAATGGCAGCCTTGAGAATCTCTTTCATGGTTGAAAGCTCTATCTTTTTTTCAAAGAAAACGCGTGTATCGGCCAGCGCCTTTAAGTATTGAGCGGCTTCTCCGGCAGGGTCGAAAACGGTCGCTTCTTTTTCTTTTTCCGATAATTGAGCCCGCATGATTTGAAAGGTCCTTTCGTGTTCATCTTCCATACCGGCAAGACCCAGCAAAAGTTCTTTGGCTTCAGGACCGCTAACATTTTGGGCTGCTTCTCTGTAAAACTTGGCACCGTTCCTTTCGATCTGCTCGGCCATCATAAATATCTCTTCAGCGTTAAATCCGTAGCTCATTGCACGTCCTTTCTTTTTAATAATCATTTTTTTACTTCAAAGATCAGGGAGTTTTCCCGTTGAGTCCTTACATGGATAATCAAATTTTAATATAAAGATTATATCCTTACTTGTAAAGCGCTCTCACCCCGATTTCTCACGGGCGGCGCAGCAATCATAAATTTTGGCAAGACAACACAGTCGCAGATCACCTCAAAAAATATGACGAGGTTCTTTATTTTCAGGGAGTAAACCCTATATGACGAATCCTATTCCAGAACGGTAATTTTATTGATTTGTTTTAATTTATCATCAGGTCTTGGTTTTGTCTGTCAACTATTTGCCAAAACCCCATCTCAATTATGCAAAGTTCAAACTCCTCTTAGCATAAGACCTAAACTGCGATCTATATCATATTGATATTATATTATTATATATTCTGCTTTTATTATAGCCTTTCTAAGGGGCACGACTTTTGCATTGTAATCTTTGATGTGTCATTCTATTGTTCGGAATATCAAATGGTAATCGTTTAGCCCGTTTAAAAGTGAGATGAAATTGTTTTATCGTTTAAGAGAGGATAAATGAAAATCCGCACCATTTTAATAATCTTGGCTTCTCTATCGTTTATTTCTATGTCCTCAGGAGGATATCTCTACTATTCATCGTTGAAAGAATCCGGGTTGAAGGAAGCCCATCGGGAAGCTGGTTCACGAACAAAATTAATTGCAGATCATATCGACTCAAGTTTATCCGAATATCAAAAATCGGTTAAAACTTTGGCCGGCCTTGGAGAATTAAAACAGTTGTTGGCAAGCAAAGATGTAAATAATTTAGAAAAAGCAAATAAAATACTGGACCATTTCAAAAATACCTTAGATGTCAGCATTTGCTACATTATGGATCATACCGGGAATACCATTGCTTCTTCCAATCGAAATTCCCCCGGCAGCTTTGTAGGAAAAAACTATTCCTTTCGGCCATATTTTCTTCAGGCGATACAAGGAAGTCCCGCTATTTATATGGCCTTGGGAGTAACTTCCGGAAAGCGAGGAGTCTATTTTAGTCATCCGATTTATGGAGAATTGGATGCGACCCCATTAGGTGTAGTTGTTATTAAGAGCTCAACCGGAGAAATAGAAAAAGAAATTGATCAGGCCCATGAAGGCATTATGCTGCTCACAGATCCTCACGGCGTTATATTTGCAACTAATAATAAGCATTGGCTTTACCATGTAATATGGAAAATTTCTTCTGAAGAAATCACGGCGATAGCTAAGACACGACAATTCGGCACAGGGCCTTGGAGCTGGATTGGCCTTGAGAGAATAGACGGAAATAGCGTTATTGATCGATCAGGCTTAAGATATAACATCCACCAAGCAAAAATTCAAAATTATCCGGATTGGAGCGTCATTTACCTGCATGATACCCGATCAGTTTTAAAAAGGATTTCTAACCCACTTTTTAAAACTTCTGGAGTGATAATACTTGTTTTGTGTCTACTCATAGGATTGGCCGTTTTTTTTCTATATAGAGAAGCAAGTGATGATATTGTCCAGCGGAAAAGAGCCGAGGAAGCTTTACGAGAGAGCGAGGAGCGTTTCCGCAATGTACACGACACTGCACCTTTAGCTTTCGTGGTTTGGGATTTAGATACCAGTGTTACTGAGTGGAATAAGAAGGCGGAAGAAGTGTTTGGCTGGACCAGAGAGGATGTTGTTGGCAGTAACTTCTTTGATTTTCTTATTCCCGAAAAGGATCGACCGCATGTCAAAGATATAGTGAACAGCCTCCTAAAAGGTAAACTTCAGAGCCGCTCTATTAATGATAATCTGACCAAGGAGGGGAAAACAATCATCTGCGAGTGGAATAACTCGCTGCTTCATGACAAGGATGGAAATATTATAGGAGTGATATCTCTTGGCCTTGACATCACCGATCGCAAACAAATGGAAAAAGAGAAAGAAAGCATTCAGGCCCAACTCCAACGAGCCCAAAAGATGGAGGCTATCGGAGCTCTTGCCGGAGGGGTGGCTCACGATCTCAATAATATACTTTCCGGTATTGTAAGTTATCCTGACCTGTTATTAGCAGATCTACCTGAAGGCAGCCCTCAACGGAAGCCAATTTTGACCATGCAGCAATCAGGACAAAAAGCCGCTGTCATAGTTCAGGATTTGTTGACTTTAGCCAGAAGAGGAGTCGCTGTTACTGAAGTAATAAATTTAAATGATATTATCTTAGAATATTTGAAAAGTCCTGAGCATAAGAAGTTAAAATTTCACCATCCTGCAATTCAGGTAGAAACCGATTTTGAAATAAATCTTCTAAACATCTTGGGCTCTCCTGTTCATTTGTCCAAAACTGCAATGAATTTGATCTCTAATTCCGCAGAGGCCATGCCGGATGGTGGAAAGATTTTAATATCCACGGAAAATCGATATGTTGACAGGCCCATAAAAGGTTATGATGAGGTTGAAGAGGGTGATTATGCTATCCTAAAGATTTCTGATATAGGTATAGGTATCAATTCAGAGGATATCGAAAGGATATTTGAGCCTTTCTACACCAAGAAAGTAATGGGTAGAAGCGGAACCGGTCTTGGCATGGCAGTTGTCTGGGGAACAGTAAAAGACCATAATGGTTATATTAATGTTGAAAGTGCCGCAGGCAAGGGAACTACCTTTACGCTTTATTTCCCTGTAACCAGAGAGGAGATAGATGACGCCTCTTTAATACCCATTGAACGTTTAATAGGAAATAAAGAATCAATTCTATTAGTGGATGATGTGAAAGAGCAAAGAGAGATCGCATCAAGTTTGCTGACCAAGTTGGGTTATACTGTTACAACAGTTTCAAGTGGTGAGGAAGCGGTTGAATACATGCAAGTCAATTCGGCTGACCTTTTGATTTTGGATATGATTATGCATCCTGGAATTGACGGGCTTGATACTTACGAAGAGGTACTTAAGTTGCATCCGGGCCAAAAGGCAATTATTGCAAGTGGTTTTTCTGAAACACACCGTGTTAAAAAAGCTCAAAGACTTGGAGCAGGTCAATACCTAAAGAAACCATATACGATGGAGAAAATTGGAGTGGCTGTTAGAGCTGAATTAGATAAATAACAGTTTTGGCGTTTCCAGGTATTGCCTTCATCCGATGCTTAATTTTGGTTCTTCTCCAATTTAGTTGGAGAAGAACCATATTTTTTCAATTAGCGCATAAGCCTCCAACACATAGAAGTTCGTGTCCATCCATAAATGAGGATTTTTGTTCAAGATCAAGGCATGCGAAAAAAATAACCACAAGCATATAGTTGATATTCCGAGGATTATTTTTTGAGCATAACGCAGAGATTGGGCAAAAAGACCATTTATGGATGGACACTAGTTCATGAACCGCTTTATCAACAGGTTACGAGTTTCTCCCGGTATTCTTTGATTTTTTCAATCAATACCGGTACAAACTCTCGGCAGTCGTCAACAATGCCATAATCCACCTGTTCAAAGACCTGTGATTTGGCATCGTTGTTGACAGCTACCATAACTTTGGCACCGACGATGCCCACCATATGCTGCAATTCACCCGACAAGCCTACCCCGATATAGAGTTCCGGACTTACCATTTTGCCGCTCTGTCCGATCATCGTCTCCAGCTCGGTCCAGCCTTCGTCAACCGCCGGCCGGGTAGAGCCCAGGGCGGCGTTCAGCGTTTGCGCCAGATCGGCAATCATGCCCCATCCCTTTCGGTCGCCGGCACCGGCACCGCCGGCAACCACGATGGGGGCAGACTCAAGGGGCACACCCTCGGGTTCTTCACGGACGACTTTAAGGGTTTGAATGCGCCCGGGGAGTTCAGCCGGAACTTTTAGGGGAACAATTTCGCCTGTTCTGCTTTCATCCGGATGGGGGCTGGTAAAAACGCCTGTTGCGATTGTGGCCATCTGTGGACGCTTTTCCGGACAAATGATCGACAGCAGCCCGCCATAAGCGGGAATTTTACTTATCAATATTTTGTTTTCATCGAGTAAAAGATCAATGCAGTGCGCCGTCAATCCGGTTTCAAGTCCGGCCGCTATCAACGGCGCCAGTTCCGTTCCCGCAGAGGTGGAACCGATAAGCATGATTTCCGGCCGGCGCTCTTTTGCAAGTTTAACGATAATTTCAGTATAAATCTCCGGTTGATAAAAGGCCAGGTCGGGAGCGTTGCCCAAATAAACCTTGTCGGCACCGGCTGCAATCAGTTGCCGGGCTTGCTCACTAATATTATCTCCCAGCAGAACCACCTCTACACAAGTTCCCAACTCCGCAGCAAGTTTCCGTGCCTGGCCGATTAGCTGGAAAGAAACAGCAAGCACCTGGCAATCAATCTGCTCGGCAATGACCCATACGGGACTGTCTTGTTTCTTCATAGCCGCTTTTAATCCTTTCTTTATATCACACCGGCATCAGCCAGTTTGTTAACCAGTTGTTCGGCTTTTTCTTCCCTTGTGCCGGAAATTATTTCAACTGTCCGCCGGCTTGTTAGCGAGTCAAGATCTGAGACAATTGTCGGCGATCCTTTTTGCCCTACACTCTCTTCCGGCAGACCTAATTGATTAATGCCCCACGCGGTAATCTCTTTTTTTCTGGCTTTGATAATGCCTGAAAAGCTGAGAGTTCTTGGAGTATTCAGCTCTCTGGATACCGTCAAGACAGCCGGAAGCTTTACCCGCACCAGGCGATATCCATTTTCCATGCCGGCCTTTACCTGCCACCATTGGCCGCCATATTCGACCAGCTCTTTGACCCTTGTGACCACCGGTATCTTCAAAACCGTTGCGATTTGCGGACCGACCCATTCCGTACTGCCGTCGCTGCTGGCCATCCCGCATAAAACCACATCATACTCTCCGATTTTCTCGATGCCTTGAGCCAGAGTATATGCGGTAGCATACGCATCAGCACCGCCAAAAGCCTGATCGGTAAGCAGGTATCCATGGTCAGCCCCCAAGGCCAGGCACTCCTTGACAACATTACCTGCCGGAGGAGGCCCCATGCTGAGTACGGTAATATGCGCATCAAGCTGCTCTTTAAGCTGCAGAGCGGCTTCCATTGCATTTTTATCCATAAGATTCAAAACCAGCGGAACGTCGCTCCTCATGAGGGTTTTGGTGACAGGATCTATTTTAATTTTGTGGGCCTCTTTAGGGTCCGGGACCGCTTTGACACATACGACAATTTTGAGCATTGTATAAATCCTATTCTTATTTACGAAAGCGCCCAACGGGCGACAATAACCTTCATAATGTCGGAAGTGCCGGCTGAGGGGCCCAGAACAAAGGAATCGCGCAAATAACGGGAAACCGCATATTCTTCCATGCATCCATAGCCGCCGTGGATATCAACGGCCATTTTTGCCGCTCTTTGAGCTGCCTCGGTGGTGAAATACTTTGCAGCAGCAAATTCGTTGCTGCAACGCTCACCCTTATCCTGCATAGCAGCGGCTCGATAGCCCAGCAGAAAACCTGCTTCCAAATCGATTTTCATGTCTGCAAGTTTGTTTTGAATAGTTTGCAATCTGCTGATCGGCTTTCCATAAAGAATGCGTTCATTTGCAAATTTAATGGATTCTTCGAGACAGGCGGCCTGCAGACCCAGTGCGCAGCCGACCATGCCGCCTCGGCCGACTTCGCCAATGGCACCCAGGGCGACCCGTATGCCCTTGCCTTCCGCACCCAAAAGATTTTCTTTCGGAACCCTGCAATTTTCATAGGCAAGTTCGCCGGTATTACAGCCACGCATGCCGACTTTATTCTCTTCATGCGTAGCCTTGTATCCTTCCATGTCTTTTTCCATGATAAAGGTCGAGAAGGCTTTGGGATCTTCCTCGTCCCGGGCCAGAATCGTCATTGTGTCGCCAATATGGGAATTGGTAATGAAGCATTTACGTCCGTTGAGGATATAATCGTCGCCGTCTTTCTTATATGTCGACCGGATACCGGTAGGGTCCGAGCCGCCGGTGGCTTCGGTCACGGCGGTGCCGGCCAGCCGGTCTCCTTTTGCCAGGGCAGGTAAAAACTTTGCTTTCTGCTCCTCGCTGCCGAATTGTAAGATGGGCTCGATACCCAGAGCAAAAACCTGGAGCATCATGCCCGTTGCTACCGAAACCTTGCTGACTTCTTCCACCGCGATAAGGCGGGCGGTATATCCCA
>JAQYVG010000168.1 GCA_030145595.1 Desulfobacterales bacterium
AGATGACATATGTTTTGAAGCTGAAGCGACGCTGGGCAAGCTGTCAAAGTGGCTGCGCATCTTGGGCTTTGATACGGTTTGTCAGGCCGGTGTTTCCGGCAATGGGTTTCTGGATCCCGCCGGTAAAAATCGGATTTTGCTTACCCGTACAAAAAGGGTTCGGGATCGAGGCACGGACAATAAACTTGTTTTTATAAATTCAAATGATCCCTTTGAGCAGGTGCGGGAAGTGCTTCAGGCCCTTGGTATCGGAATTGCCGATACCAGGCCGTTTTCGCGATGCACGTGTTGCAACATCCTGACCCGACAGGTGGCCAAAGATACTGTACGCAGCCGTGTTCCCGATTATGCCTGGGAAACCAACCCAACCTTTCAGATATGCAGCCGATGTCTGCGTATATACTGGCCGGGAAGCCATATAAAACGTAGCAATGAGATAATAGAACGTTTTTTCGACACGTAAAATTGATGAATTTATACAAAATGATAACCAAAGACAAAGTTATCGCGCTTGAGGCGCGCCTCAGACAATGCAAAAATGTACTAACCTTGGGAGTGTGGCCGAACTTTTGCGATTACAGCCGCAAGGACGCTGATCTGATCCGCAAAGCCGCTAAAATCTATTATCCAACCACGTTCTACGCCGAACTTTTTGATACAATGGGTAAAAAAACCTTCCCCAGCTATCACACCTATAAATGCGTTCAGGACAAAATCAAGCAAACCGCCCTATTTGATCTACTCGAAATACCGCATCCCAGGACCCGGGTCTTTTACGGCAAGCGCCAGAAGAGTAAAATTCGCGATCATTTTGAACTTCCGTTCATTGCCAAGATTCCCAGAGGCTCGGCCATGGGGAGGGGGGTTTTCCTGATCCGCAATCCGGATGACCTGCATGCTTACTGCAGCTTGACCACGGCAGCTTATATCCAGGAATACCTTCCAAGCGATCGTGATGTGCGGGTAGTGGTTATCGGCAGCCAGGTGGCGCATGCCTACTGGCGTATTGCACCTGCCGGTGAGTTCAGAAGTAATGTTGCCCTGGGCGCGACTATCAGCCTCGATACTGTCCCCCAAAGCATCCTTGACCTTGCTCTGCATACCGCCCGCAGGTGTCGCTGGGACGATGTGGGGATCGATATTTTCGAACATAAGGGCAATCTTTATGTTCTTGAAGCCAACATGAAATACGGCAAGGAAGGCTTTCGGGCGGCCGGCATCGATTACATTAAACTCATGGAGGGCATGATCGAAAATGGGAATATATAAAAATGACCGCCTTGCAATGATTCAATTGGCGCTGGAACAACGGGAGCGTGAAATTCTATCCCCTATCGCCACACAGAGTGCGGCCGGAGTCCGTCGCTTTGAGGATACGCGTCTTGAAGAAGATTATCGCCAGCCCTTTTCAACGGATGTGGACCGCATCCTGCATTCTCGCGCCTACACACGCTATATCGATAAAACCCAGGTGTTTTATCTGATCAAACATGATCATATCACCCATCGGGTACTACATGTTCAGCTGGTATCCAAGATTGCCAGATCCATCGGACGGTTTCTGGGGTTAAACGAGGATCTGATTGAAGCCATTGCCCTGGGACACGATATCGGACATACACCTTTCGGCCATGACGGCGAAAAGTTTTTATCCGAGCTCTGCAGAGCGAGCGGTATCGGTTACTTTCGACACAATGTTCAAAGCGTCCAGTTTTTGGAAAGAGTCGAGCGCAAAGGTAAAGGATGGAATTTGTGTCTGCAAACTCTTGACGGCATCCTGTGCCATGATGGCGAGATTCACAACCAGAAGCTTAAGCCCGCCAGGGACAAGACATTTGAAACCATAGACCAAGAGATGGCCGCCAAAAAAACGGATCCTGAAATAAAGCTCATCCCTATGACCCAGGAAGGGTGTGTTGTACGCATGGCCGATACCATCGGTTACATCGGTCGCGATATCGAGGATGCCATCCGGCTGAATCTGATCAAGCGGTCGGATCTGCCTGCTGAATGCGTCCAACTTCTGGGGGATACAACCGGAACCATTGTATATAATCTTGTAACCGACATCATTAACAGCAGCTTCCAGAATATCTATATCGCCTTCAGTCCGGAAGTGTCGGCGGCTCTGGAGCGGCTGAAGGAATTCAATCTTGAACACATATATATGAATCCGAAGATCAAAGGCCAGACCGACACCATCAAAAAGCTTTTTGGGGTTCTTTTTGAAAGATTTCTTGACGATATTGAAAAAGAAAATCGAACTTCGGTGATATTTACAAGTTTTTTAGAGGATATGTCCCCAGACTATATTACAAATCACAACAGTGCCGAGATTGTGAGGGATTTTATCGCCGGGATGACGGATCAGTATTTTTTGAGGCTGTGCCCGCAGGATAAGGTACCGAAAACCAAAATAGTTCCTTAAATGCAGCATCAAGAACGTACATATAGACGTTTGGCATACAAGGACCAACTGGTTTCTTTCAGGGTGACAGTCAAGGAGACCGATGTGTTGGTACATGCAGCCCAACCGCTTGAAGACATAACCAAAGAGTTGATTCTAAAATACAGAGGATACATAGAGGCTTATATTCGTCAGAATCCCGAATTTGCAAAAACATTGCGGCCATGGCCCCCCGGTGGTCCGGCACCGCTTATCGTTAAGGATATGGCCGCTGCAGGTGAAAAGGTCGGTGTAGGCCCCATGGCGGCAGTCGCCGGCGCGATGGCCGAACATGTGGGGCATGAGCTGCTTGCACATAGTAAAGAAGTGATTGTGGAAAACGGTGGTGATGTTTTTTTTAAGACGGACGGTCCGGTCACTGCCGGTATTTTTGCCGGCTCATCTCCTTTAAGCCTGCGCATCGGTTTGCGCATCGATCCAGGGGGTAAACCCTTGGCTGTGTGTACATCTTCCGGTACGGTGGGACACTCCATAAGCATGGGCAAAGCTGATGCCGTCTGTGTGGTCTCCGGTTCCTGTTCGCTGGCAGATGCTGCGGCAACTTCCATCGGCAATTGCGTTGAATCAAAAGGGGACATTCAGCAGGCTTTAGATTTTGGGAAACAGCTTGAAGGGGTTACAGGGGTTGTCGTCATTATTGGTGACGCCCTCGGCATATGGGGAGAGCTGGAGGTTGTGCCGCTTAACCCTGATTAATTCGTGTAACCCGCAATAAACCTGGATTATGGAGAAAAAGGTTGAGTTTTGGGCTTGAAAAAGGTAGATAAACCAAAAGTTGGATGCAGAATTCAGAAAGCGAGATTCGGAGGATCGGGAATGAAAACGATGTGGGCTCCTTGGCGCATGGATTACATCCTGAGTGACAAGGAAGAAGGGTGTATCTTCTGCAAGGCGCTTTCAGAGCAGAATGATCTGACCCTTTTCAGAGGCAAGGCAACCATGGTGATGATGAATAAATACCCGTACATTAACGGACATCTTCTGGTTGCTCCGATCCGCCACCTTGCGACTCTGGATCAGCTGAACAAAGACGAAATGGGGGACCTGCTTTTAACTGTTGAACAGTCCGTCGGAATATTAAAGAAAGTAATGAATCCCGATGGATTCAATGTCGGGCTCAACTTGGGTAAAGTCGCAGGTGCCGGTGTGGAAGAACATCTCCATTTCCATATCGTTCCTCGCTGGTTCGGCGATACAAATGCCTTGACGGTTTTTGCCGATGTTCGTGTCATTCCCGAACATCTAAAAGTAACCTACAACAATCTAAAGCCATGCTTTGAGCAACTGGTTCTGTAACGCGGTCATATTAGGGAGAAAACAATGAAAAAAAAAGCTAAAATTGCTTTCTGGTTGATTATTTTGGTGTTTGCGGGTGTATTTATTTATCAGAACAAGGATTTTTTTATGGCAAAACAGAGTCTCAGCTTAACGTTGCCGTTTCTTGAAACTTTGCATACACCGGAATTTCCGCAGGCCGTTCTGTTTCTTGTTTTTTTCCTGACAGGCTTATCGACGGCCTATTTTTTCGGTCTTTATAATCGTTTTAAGTCCAAAAAAGCGGTTAAGAAGTTAAATGCCGCCGTTGCGCCCCATCAGGACGAGCTGATTGTGGAGAAAATAGACGAGCTGATTGTGGAGAAAACAGACTAGCTGATTAGGGAAAAAACAAATGAAAAAAATTAAAATTGCTTTCTGGTTGATTATTTTGGTGTTTGCGGGTGTATTTGCTTATCAGAACAAGGATTTTTTAATGGCAAAAAAGAGTTTCATCTTAATATTGCCGCTTCTTGAAACTTTGCATACACCGGAATTGCCCCATGCCGTTCTGTTTCTTGTTTTTTTCCTGACAGGCTTTTTGATGGCCTATTTTTTCTGTCTTTATGATCGTTTTAAGTCCAAAAGAGCGGTTAAGAAGTTAAATGCCGCCGCTGCGGCCCAGCAGGACGAGCTGACAGCACTTAAAAGAGAACTGGAGTCGTTGCGGGGCGCATCGCCCGGCGGCAGCACCCCGAGTGAGAAACAGAGTACGAAAGAAACAACCTAACCCCAACATGCTGAAACCAAAAATAATTACCACTCAGATACCCACCTTAAATAGCTTTCAGATTTAACGGGGCAGGCAAAGACACAAATGTCGGTGATCAGTGATCGGTTATCAGTAGTCAGTTTTCCATACTGATCACTTCACCCTGATGACTGCTCACTTTAACCACATGTAGTATTCTTGTTGAAAAAATAATCAATATATAGTATGAACTTAAAGTGGTGCAAAATGCGCCTGCATGAATCAAATTGAGTCAATAAAATGAAGGAACACGGGGTCATAATACTTCATAATAAATTCGAGCATCAGGTTTAACAGACCGAAACGATTGTAACAATGAGTCTTGCCAAAGCAACTCCCATGATAAAGCAGTATCTGTCCATAAAGGAGCAGTACGCTGATGCCATCCTTTTTTATCGAATGGGAGATTTTTATGAAATGTTTTTTGAGGATGCCCAGGTTGCATCCCGCATACTCGAGATTACTCTGACATCCAGGAACAAAAAAGACGAGTTTCCGATTCCCATGTGCGGTATCCCCTACCGTGCCGTCAAAGGATATATCGCCCGTCTCATAGACCATGGACACAAAGTTGCAATATGCGACCAAATCGAAGATCCGGCCGCAGCCAAAGGGCTGGTAAAACGGGATGTCGTGCGGGTCATTACCCCCGGCATGATCGTTGACGATGAATTTTTAGACGAAAAATCCGACAATTATGTTTTTGCCGTAGCTCGCAACAACGATACAGTCGGATTCAGCTATCTGGATATTTCTACGGGGACTTTTCGGGTATCCCAATCTGAAGACTTAAGTGCGGTTGTTGATGAAGCGTTGCGGGTATCACCCAGTGAAGCCCTTTTCCCGGAGTCCTCCCAAGCCGATCCCTTTTTTACAGTGATTATCGATGCGTTGTCGGAGAAATCAATAACCTTTTTAGAAGACAGAGCGTTTGAGCACCAACGCTGCCGGGCAAGGCTCATTGATCAATTCAAAACCCTTTCCCTGGAAGGATTCGGATGTGAACATCTAAAGGCCGGAGTGCAGGCGGCCGGGGCGCTTATTTTTTATGTAAGGGAAACCCAGAAACAGAAACTCGAACATTTAGGAGGCATCGAGACCTATTCATTAAATAATTATCTCATTATAGATGATATAAGCTGCCGAAATCTTGAACTCCTGCAAAACGTCCACACAGGTTCCAAAAGGGGGACACTCCTTGGTATCATCGACAAGACCGTTACCGCCGTGGGAGGCCGGTTGCTGAAAAGATGGTTAAGGTATCCGCTGCTGGAAGTCGCCGAGATTAAGTCCCGGCATGAAGCTGTTAAAGAGATGAAAGACCATATTCAGATCCGCAAAAGTATTACCGAGAGCCTTACATCGGTGTATGACCTCCAGCGCCTCGGGAGTAAAATATCAATGGGGCATTCAAATGCGAAAGATCTAATTGCCCTGAAGCGTTCCATCAACAGTTTTCCCGCTATATGGTCCAGGCTGCAGCAGCTTTCTTCCGCGCTTTTTCGATATGATGAAAAGCTTGATGATATTTATGCTCTGGCAGATTTGATTGAAAAGGCGATTCGTGAAGATGCACCGCCGACGATTCAAGAAGGGGGGATCATCAAGACCGGCTATAACGTGCAGCTCGATGAGTTAATCACCGCCAGCCGGGACGGCAAGGGCTGGCTTGCTAAATTGGAGGCCGCAGAAAAGCAGACAACCGGAATCAACACCCTCAAGGTCAGGTTCAATAAGGTTTTTGGCTATTACATTGAGATACCTAAATCACGTTTCCGAGACGTTCCCTCCCATTATGTTCGCAAGCAGACGCTGGTGAATGCCGAGCGTTACATTACGGATGAGTTAAAGTCGTTTGAATCTAAAGTCTTGGGTGCTGAAGAGCAGAGGGCGGTTCTTGAATACAAGATATTCAATCAAATCAGACAAGAAATTGTAAACAAGAATGCCGATATCCAGCGGGTGGCTTCTTTTCTGGCCCGCCTGGACTGCTTGGTGAATTTAGCGGAAGTTGCCGACCAGAATAATTATTGCCGGCCGGAAATGAACATTAACGGCCATATTCTGATAGAAGACGGGCGTCACCCGGTGGTGGAAAAGATGATTACCGCCGAACGGTTTGTCCCCAATTCCATCGAGGTTGACGATAATAAGAACCAGATACTCGTTATAACCGGTCCCAACATGGCCGGCAAATCAACTGTTCTGCGGCAGATAGCCCTGATGGTTTTGATGGCTCAGATGGGATCCTTTGTGCCTGCCGACAAGGCTTCGATCTGTGTTACCGACAGAATATTTACCCGTGTCGGTGCTCTGGACAACCTCTCCCAGGGACAAAGTACTTTTATGGTGGAGATGCAGGAAACCGCCAATATACTGCACAATGCTACCCGGAAAAGCCTGGTTATAATGGACGAAATCGGGAGGGGCACAAGTACTTTCGACGGTCTCAGTATTGCCTGGGCTGTGGCAGAGTATCTGCATGACTTCAAAGGTTTTGGGGTCAAAACTCTTTTTGCAACCCACTACCATGAATTGACCGAGCTGGCTCAAAAAAAGCCTCGGGTAAAAAATTACAGTATTGCGGTCAAGGAATGGAATGATGAGATCATTTTTCTACGAAAACTGGTTGAAGGCGGCACTAATCGAAGTTATGGAATACAGGTTGCGCGGTTGGCAGGTATTCCCGATCAGGTAATTGGAAGAGCCAAAAAAATACTTTATCATATAGAAAACAGTGAACAAGGGATTGCAGGTTCTAAGGTTTTGGCAGCTGGTGAAGGGGTTGCCCCCGAGGCACAGGTGCAGCTTAATCTTTTTCGCAGGCCCGAGCATTTGGTCATCGAGAAGCTGCAAAAGCTTGACATCTCAAAAATGACGCCGCTGGAAGCGTTGAATTGCCTGGATGAGTTGCATGAAAAGGCCAAAACATAATTAGTTTCCATCCATAAATGGCTATTTTTCCGATGAGCTGCGTTCTCTCTCCGAGGCGTAGGCTCTACGAGCCGGAGGCCGCGGGTTTCCGCCCTCGACGTACTAAAGTACGCCTCCCCGCCAAATACATGCGGGACAAGCGGGCGAAAACCCTT
>JAQYVG010000169.1 GCA_030145595.1 Desulfobacterales bacterium
AATGAAAAAATCATTCAAAGGGGTAAAGTTATAATCGAATAGACCCAAGGGTCCCACACGTTTCCCTTTAGCTCGATCAGCCCGAAAAAGACGGGCCGACGAGAGGATCAAGCATACCACCCGCCCCGGTATACTCTTCTCGCTGTCTCATGGTGGAGGAAGACATTAGTTTCACCACATCCTTACACTGGCATTCGGGGCATTGGGGGGGCGGATCACTGGAAAACAGCAGGAGTACTTCAAAGCAGTGAGAACAGTCTTTACATTCATATTCGTAAATTGGCATTAGCTCCTCCGCAAAAAAAATACAGGTGAATAATCAATTATATATTTTGTGACTGCCTACAATTCCTACAAGCCGGTTTTATAACACTAGTACCTAAATTTAGTCAATTTATATATTTATGGGCGCCCCCAATTCCTACGTAACCTCTATTGACGCAAAAAAAGAAACGCGTAAATTCAACCCCACACAAGCAAACTAAATCAGTCAAGAGCAGACTTGACCACTAATCTATAATACGAAATGCTCGACAGCTTTTTTATGGATATTTTGTTTTTGAAACCGATTAGGGTGAGCTTAAAGTCTTCATCCCGGTCCAAAATCTTTCTTGCCGGTGTGAGAAAAAATGAGCTGTGAGTACCGGATGCGGCCGACTAATCAGATGAACCATAATTTTTCCATGCTCTATCCACTGATCTGCGGGGTTACGTCAAGAGGCCTGTTAACTCGTTCATATATCCTGACACCTTTTGTTTAAATTCATCTATCATTACAGCGTTCAATCCTAAGCTCCGGGCAGATTCAGTATCTTCTAAATCTATCTCTTCCGGCTGGATCTCTTCTTGATCGCTCATACAAAAACCCATTGATTTCACCATCAGGTTGCCGAAGTGAACCATCAATAGATCTTTCGAGAGATAATCAGCGGCCTTCAGGTTGTTGTGATAGGACGCAGCTCTGACAAAATTTTCCGAAAATTTCCACTTTTTCAGGAGTGCCGCTCCGAACTTGCCATGATGTGTATTAATTGTATGTAATAATTCTGAACTCTCAATATTATCTCCGATCTTATTGCTCTTCTGCAGCTCACCGATAATCTGCAATAGAAGTAATTTGCCGATATCATGCAGTAAGCCGAGGGTAAAGGCATCAACTTCCAGACCAAGAGCTAAGGATTCATCGAGGATTTGTGAGGCATAGGCGCACGCCAGGGAATGTTCCCACAGTCTTTCTAAGAGTCTTAAGAATTTTTTGTTCTCGGTGGCATAAAGGGATCGGTTGCAAATCGTATCCACATATCTTTTAGTGTCCGTAAGTCCCAAGCGGTTGACGGCCTGGCGAAGGTTTTTATTTTCCGCTACACCCCGATAATAGACAGAGTTGGATACGCTGATAAGCTTGGAAGAAATCGCCATATCTTGCTTGAGAAGTTTACCAATTTCTCGTATATTTGCGCCTTTATTCATCATTTCCTGAAATTTGACGCCCAACTGGGGGAGCGTAGGCAGTTCGATTTTTCCGCGCTTAAAGACGAAAATAATCTCATCAAGGATCTTTTCCTTCACTTCATGCGGTTTTGTCTCCGGATAAGATTCTCCATCCTGTCTATCCTTCTGCTCGCTTCCTGCCTTTTCCAGCTCTTCTACACGCAGTTGCAAGCTAAGAACATTCTGTTTTAGCTGTTCTTTTTCCTGAACTTGAGATAGAGTATTATTTACAATTAATCCGAGCAGCTTTTGATAATCGGGGACTTTAGGGATAAAGCGAATGCCGATTTCCATGATGTCAACCATAACCTGGGTATCGCCAGGAGGTGCGATCATCAGAACCGGCGGGTGTGGATTTTTTAAAAGACCCTTAAAATACTCCAGACCATATTTCGCATAGAAGCTATGATCTAAAATAACCATTGCGGACGCATTTAGAATGGCTCTGAGCCTATTAGAAGATTCGATAATAGCGACTTTCTGTTCTTTAGAAAAAATTTCGCTTATCTTTTTGGCTTCATCGCTGTCTGTGCTTACAATAAAAACTGGTTTCATGAAACATCCCTTTCCGGGTTAATCAAAAACGCAGAATTTGCGTCAAAATAAATTATATGATACCAGAAAGATACTGGCAACTATTTTATAGTCGTTGATAATTACCGGGGATGGCAAGATATCCCCAAAAGGGACGGGGAATAATTTTTAAGATATGTTATTGTGATATCATAGTTTTTGTGGATACAGATACTTGCAAGGCATCAAAGGGCTGGCGATCCTTGTGCAAGGTATCGAGTACCCGTATTTTCCTGAAATTACAATCTATTCCTCAAGCACACTAATTCCGTTAAATCATTCCAATAAACCAATATAATTTGACATGTAGTTTTAAATTAAAGATAATATTTTAATACACTCTCTTTTCTATACATCTCTTGGTATTCTGAAAGCTGTACTGGCTAAATGGAGATACGATGTATGGAAATGAGCTTCATCGTTTAGGGGTTTATGCAAGGGGTAAAGATGAAAGTACTGATTGTGGATGACCAGTATGTAAGTATAAAAAAGATTCAAAAGATCATGGAGGGGTTTTGTGAATGTGAAGCCGTTGATAACGGACAAGCTGCTGTAGATGCCTATAAAAAAGCTTGGGAAGACTCAGCCCCCTATGACCTGATAACTTTGGATATTTCCATGCCGGGAATGGACGGTACGGAAGTGCTGTATACTATCAGAGCGTTGGAGAAAGAAAAAAATATTCCAAAAGAGAAACGGGTAAAAATATTGATGGTAACCGCTTCCTCAGACACAGATACGGTTATTACCTGTATCCAGGCCGGGTGTGATGATTACCTTGTTAAGCCGATAAACAGAGAAATAATTTCCAAAAAACTTGAACAATTTGGCTTAACTGTCTCCAAAGGGAGCGAAGATGAAGAGACGGTGCGCAAAATGATTGCAACGACCGTAGAGAGCTTTAAGGCGGGCAAACTTGATTTGCCGTCCATGCCTCAGGTCGTTCAGGAAATACAGAATATAATGAACAAACCGACATCGGGCGTTGCGGAGCTGACTCAGGTCATTGAGAAAGACGCCTCAATATCCGTTAAATTGATAACTACAGCCAATTCTCCCGTTTACAGGGGGGTCGATAAAATCCAAAGTGTAAGCATGGCGATATCCAGAATAGGCCTTAAGGAATGCCAGAACATTGTTTCTGCCATTGCCAATAAGGACCTTTATGAGACCAAGAACGAACAATTCAAAAAATTGATGGATAAACTCTGGGAGCACTCTCTGGCGTCCGCTTATGGTGCCAAGATTATATCTAAAAAGGTGTCTCCGAAGGATATGGAAAAAGCGTTTATGAGCGGTCTTGTACATGACATCGGCAGTGTCCTGCTTCTTAAGAGTTTGGGTGAAATTGTTTCCCCAAAGACTACGTTTGATGAAGCTGATTTAATAAACAGCATTTACGAAGTTCACACAAGCTTCGGCGCTACTCTTCTTGATGAATGGGAGTTTTCTCAGGATTTTGTCAAAATTGCCAAACTGCATGAGTGGACGAAATTTGATCCGGAAACAGAAAAAGATGTTTTAATCGCAAACCTTGCAGATAACTTGGCGCACAAAATAGGTTATGGATTCTTTGATAAAGGTGAAATCGACTTGCCGGGCCTTGATTCAGTAAAACTACTGGAAATTGACCCTGATGTCCTTGATAAAATCGGTGAAGAGGTAAAAACGCTGATGGAGGAATCGATAGGTGCCTTTTAAAGTTTTTGTCTGATTGTCGTCGATTGCACAGAACACACATGTATTATCGAGGTGGAGATTGTAAAGGGGCTAACTGGCTGGGGATATGGTTTGTATGTCTTTAAAAATCAGCAACTTATGATATATATCTTTTTTGCAAAGTATCCCAAATATGATTTCGGTTTAAATCGTCAATGATAATATATTGTGCCCGCCAAGGTACAAAGCATTTTTTGTTTTTTAACGCTTTCTGCAATCCATCCATCTATTAATCACGATTGATCGGCTGTTATTTCCTTTTTCGAAAGAGAATTTAATTATGTCGCAAAAACTTGTAAATAAAATGAAAAAGATGCCGGGGAAAGCTATCAAACACCTGGCTAAAACACAACAGAACCTTGAAGACCGCGGACAGATCTGGGTGGACGAGCATGGCGCAAAGCTGCTTATAAAGATCTTTGGTGAAGAAAGCCTGAAAGCTCGCGGGGAAAATCTCAAAAAAGAGCTTGTAAAAGGACTTACCAAGGTAAAAGACGGTCTTGCAAAAGAGACCAAAGAGAACAAGGAGATGCTCAACATCTACTATCGCCACACCCGTGGGGAGGCAACCAGCGAAGAGATGGACAAGGCCAACGAGCAATTCAGGAACTTAATGAAAACACTCGGGATGGGCACTCTGCTCTTGATCCCTTTGAGTCCCATTACAATTCCTACATTCGTCAAGCTCGGAAAGCTATTCGATATAGATATATTGCCTCATTGGTCAAAAGAATAAAATCGTGTTACGATTTTATGAGATAGATCCTTAAAGCTTGCTGTTGCAGTTAAAGGAGGACTGCCCGTGGATACAAAACATAGTGAAAAACCTTCCGCCGAATGGTTGACCGGGGTGATAACGAATTTCGTCGCTGCTTCCCCTTTGAACGGTGTTGACGCGCCTTTAGGGGAAAAGATGTGGGATGTTCCCCTGGTTGGCTTTTCACGAGGAGACGATCCTGTCTATCAGGAGTACAAAAGCCACATCGGCTCTTTTTTCTGGACTCCGCAGGAAATCTTTAAGCTAACTTTTCCTGATCTGGAGCCGGCTCCGCAGGATCTAATTGTTATCAGTTGGATTCTGCCCCAAACCAGGGCCACCAAGGATGAAAACGCGGCCCAGAAAGTTTACCCATCCAGACGATGGGTAATCACGCGTGACTCTGGTGAAAAATTCAATGTAACATTACGCCGGCATGTGGTTGAGACCCTGATGCAAACAGGTATATTGGCAGTGGCACCCATGCTGTCGCCGCATTGGTCTCGACAAACTTCCCAGCGCTATGGCTTTGCCTCCAACTGGTCGGAGCGCCATGCCGCACATGCCGGCGGGTTAGGAACCTTTGGGCTCTGCGATGGCCTGATAACGCCTTTGGGCAAAGCTGTCCGCGCCGGTTCGGTAGTGGCAAAACTGACAATCCCTGCAACTCCCCGGCCTTATCAAAATCATCAGGAATATTGTCTTTTCTACAGCCATGGCACTTGTCAGGAATGCGTGCAGCGCTGTCCGGTGAACGCCTTGAGTTCCAGTGGACACGATAAGGATAGATGCAATCAGTACCTGAGAAGTATTCGTAAATATATACTGGAGAATTACAGCATTGATATGAATGGCTGCTGTGGGCTTTGCCAGGTGGGAGTGCCCTGTGAATCCCAAATCCCCTCTATTTCGGCTCAATCAGGGTGATTAGTTTTCCGAGACGGCAAAATCTACCAGATAATGCCCGTTAGATCGCCCGTTATTCTCTTTGGTGATATGTCTGATTTCTGTTGTTCGGTATTCCGGCAGATCGGAGGCTACAGCTGGATTGTATTTCAGATTCAATTTGTCGCCAACCTTTAAATGTTTTAAAACCACAGAATCTTCCTTTACCAAAATAGCTATGCCCGCAAAAGGACTATTCCTGATTTTAAACATGTAGACAGGCTCTGAACTATTTACCGCAATTTCCACGCTGCTGTATCGATCCATCATTAGACAGGGGTCGGATATTGTTTCGATTTTTTCATCAGCATTCACAATTTTATTTTCTATGGCTGTGGCCATCTTGCAACTCCTTAAAACTGCATAAAAATTTTAAAAAAGAATCATTCCTTTCAATTTGAACAATTTTAAAATATGCAATAAATATGCCATGGAGCAACTCAGGCATAGAGATACAACCTGATTGTTATCTATAAAAAGTTATATCAATACCTTATTCCGGCAGACCTGGAAAGGGGAGAACTTTTGTTCCGTGCAAAATAACGCAGCAACCTGGCAAAAACATTTAGAACCAGGCAAGATGTGCAAATATTTTAAACAGTTCGTCATTTTTTTGCCGCTGTCAATTGTGTAATTTCTTGACAAAATCTACTATCATTGAATGTGAAATTCGGGTTAACCGGAGGAGCTTCGATCCCCGGCATCATAAGGAGTTATTCCGGCAGTCGCGCCCACGATTACGTGCGTTGCGGTTCGGCGGGTAGTAATAATGCCGGCAATACAGGTCAATAAAGCCCCGGCCCATGTCAGCAGATCCAGCGTTTCTTCCCAAAAGACCCAACCAATGAGGATTGCAAAAACAACATTTGAGTAAGTGAAAGGGCCTACCTGGGCCGCCGGCGCAAAGCTATAACCTTTGGTAAGAAAAAATTGTCCGATTGTGGCCAGCAGGCCGATCAGAACAAGCAGCCACCATATCTGAGGCGGCGGCGCCCGCCAGGACCACAGCAGGGGGCCTGCAGAAAACACGGTTGATAAAGCCGTGAAGTAGAGCACAATCCGGAGAACCGGCTCGGTGGCGGACATGCGGCGGATGCTTACCATTGCCAGGGCGGCAAATACTCCGGCCCCTAATCCCACAAGCGCTACCGGCTGAAAGATTCCGAACCCGGGTTTTAAGATCAGAACAATTCCGATAAAACCGATAATGATGGCGCTGCGCACATTACGGGCTACTGGTTCACCCATCCAAACATACGCAATCGTTGGAATAAACAGGGGGGCCGTAGCCATGAGCAGGTAGGCTTCGGAGAGTTGCAGGCGGGCGATGGCATAAAAAAAACAGTACATGGCCCCCAACCCCGTTATGCTCCTCAACAGGTGGAATTGAAAGCAGTTAGTCCTGATGCCGCCGAACGGTCGGCTGTACCAGTACCACGGCAGGATAAAGACAAGTGCGCAAATATTTCGAAAAAAAACTACCATCTCATTAGGTAGCGAAGAAGAGACAACTTTCACCAGCGCTCCTAAAATTGCAAATACAAACGAAGCGATCAATACGTAGAGAGCACCGGCCAGGGGTTGATTGCGGTAATTTTCTGTTTGAGTCGCGGGATTCATCCGGTTTTTACCCTGCTTGAATTTCGTTTTATTGTCGCCAGAATAATGGTGCCCAGGATAATACCTCCACCTAAAATCGTTCTTAATGCCGGGACCTCGCCAAACAACACTAGAGCAAAAATGATACCATAAAGCGGTTCCAGGCATGCAATCATGCTTGCCAGTTGCGCCTTAACGTGAACAAGGCTCCTGATAAACAACACATGGGCCAAAGCGGTGCAAAAAATGCCCAGAATTGCCAGCCAAGCAAAGTCAGCCGGTCGGAGAGCCCAATCTTTAGAAATTAAAAAGGGTAACAATATAACGGTTGCAATCAAATTTTGATAGCAAACAATCACCATCGGAAGATAG
>JAQYVG010000016.1 GCA_030145595.1 Desulfobacterales bacterium
GGTAATGAATCTGATCGTCACAGTCAGTACGATAATGCCGCCTAGACCGAACATCAGCAGCCCCATACTGGCTGCCCTCGGCACCCCTTCAAGCACGGCTCCGACGGCCCAGGCGATACTGAAAAAAATCGAAAATATGCCGATGCCAAGACCAGTCCAGGAAAGCCAGTGCAGCCGGTGTTTTTTGGAATATTCGTAAAGAAAATAGCCTGTAGTGACTGTCAAAACACCTAAAATGTACCAAGTGAAAGCCATCATAGTCTTACCCTAAATGAGCGTAAACAAAACGGGAAGAATGTTATATGTATTTAAATTTGAATTCCACGCTGCTAGCAGCGTGGAATTCAAATGAAGATAAAAACCTTTTTAAAGTGAAAGTTTAGCCTTTCACCAATCTGATCCCGTCCCGCTTTCAGCGGGGCGGGAGTTTCATAAAATCGTAGCACGATTTTATTGCTTTTAACGGCGACCGCCGCCACCGCTCCGACCGCCACCGCTCCGACCTCCGCTGTGTCCCCGAGACCTGTTATAACTGCGGGTCCGCTGGTCACCGCGCTGCCGATCCTGGTAGCTGCGATTAAGCTGCTGATTCTGTTGCTGCCGGGACTTTTGCTGTTGGGTTTGGGTTGGCGTTGCCTTTTGTTGCTGAGTCTTGGCCGACTGACCCTTCTCTGATTTCCATCCTTCTTTGCTCCGTTTTTCCCAGCCTTTATCGGTCTTGCGATGGACATCGCCCTTGCGATCCGTGTAGACATTGTTGGGGCGGTTACTCGCTGTGCCGGCCCTGGCATGCTTGCCGGCAGTGGCAGGCATAGCCGTCGTACGCGCCTTATTGCGCTGGTTGCGATACAAATTTTGCTGGTTGGCATTGCGTTGTCCCGCATGATAGCCGGCCCGGTAGCCGGCATTGCGTCCGTGCCGGTATCCATGACGATACCCGTGCCGATAGCCCCGGTAACGCCCCGGACCCCACCAGCCGCCGTGATACCAGCCGCCCCCGCCGATAGTGAAGGTGAATGGACCGCTGCTGTAACTTAAGCCGAAGCGCCAGCCGGTCCAGGGATTATAGCGCACGTGAAAGCCCCAGGTTGCCGGTCGCGGGTAATAATACCTTCCATACCAGCCGGGATACCAGTAACCCGTACCATAAACAACTGTGGTGTTGTAAACGTATGTATTGGTGTAACCCGGGGTGTAGCCGACATAAACCACATCTTCCGTCACCATATAAATACGCACGAACGTCACGTGATAAATCGGAGAGTCCGGCGGAATGGTATAGATTTCATCCGGAACAGAGGTGGCAACCTGCCAGGGCCCGGTCGCCTTGCCGGATACAAACCAGACGGCGTCATCGCAGGCATAATATTTTTTATTAGCGTTAATTACCGGTGTAGGCGTGTTAACGGCGTACTTCATCTTGGTTCCCTTGATTGTTTCGAACTTGGGATTACCATCATACTCTACCGTCAATGTGGCCTTCTTACGATCAACAGCCGCGGTCTGGGGTATTTGCGTATCCAGTACGGCTTCTTTGGCAATATCCGTGCCCGGCACAGAATACAATACGGTGCCCATGGCGGTGTCTTCCGGAATCTTGGCGAAATCGGACGGCAGCTTCTCGCCGGGCACGTATTGCCACGGTCCCTGCATTTTTGCGCTGATATACCACCGCCCTGCCAGCAGGATATAGTATTGCTGTTTTTTGATATGGAGCAGGACGTCACTGTCGGTATTGCTCATGTAGAGAAGATCAGTCCCGGAAATCGGGGTGAACTCGGGCTTGCCGGTGGAGGATATGAGCTCGGCCGGCTCGGTCACCACAATCACTTTGGGCGGGGGGCCAGGCTTTTCCTCGTCCTCTGCAGCTTCCTGCTTCCCGGTGTCGGGTTCCGACCGCGGTGCTCGCGCGGCCACCTCTGAGGGAACCTTTTTCGCGATTGCCCATTCACCCTTGATGTCCTTGGCGGTATACCAGGTATCTTTATCCGCATTGAGGTAATAGGTTTTCTCGGAGGGTTCAAACAGGATCGTAAACGGTGTGTTGATCACCCGCATGAGCTCGGAACCTTCTTCCTGTTTAAGACGCGGTTCACCGTCCAGGCTGATCAGAACGGCCGGTTCCTCTACAAACAGTATCTTGGGCGGTTTAGTATTGATTTTCTGTGCGGCTTCGGACCGCTTTTCCGTAAGATCCAGCGTGGCCATCAGGCGATCGAGGGAGATCGGCAACTGCCATTTGGGGGCCTCTTTTTCCAGCAATGCCTTGAGGTTTTTATTTTTCTGCTCATCCTGCTCGGGAAATCGTACCTGAGTGATCGTAACATCTGCCATTGTGGCGGTACGTTCGGCCCTGTCTGTTTCCAGGCGCGCTTCAAACCATACGGCGCCAAAGACGGGTTCGGTCGAGCCCTTGAGTTCCACCGCAACCGCAGCACGTCCTTTGAGCAGATTGCCGTCCAGTTTTTCCGGCTGAGGCTGATAGACCACGACCGTGCCTTTCGGTGTGTCAATCTCTCGCGGCCAACCGTCGGTTGAATCCTCCTGTGCCCAGACCGGCATCGTTGTCAGCAAACAAACTAACAGGAGTGCGAGCATCCATCCAATGCTTTGCATCACTTTTTTTCTTTGCGTCATTTTTTTCCTCCTTCAGATTTCTAAAAGCCCAAGAGGGTCAACGACCATCCCGCTCTTTGAGCGGAGTGTTCGTTGACTCTCAATGTAACAGGAACGAATATCGCTCTCTGAGACCGAACCGAGTTTACTTTAACATAATTCGCTTTGCAACCATTCAATTGGCGATCATTTTGGCCATATTTGTCTCAGGTAGGTCCGGTAGCGGAATACCCTGCCGCAGCAGAAATTCAATATCAAACCGGTCACGAATCTCACCTCTTTCCAGCAATGCGGCGATTTTGTTTTCCATTTTCAAAATACTCAATGTATGTCTGTGGTTAATCTCGCCATGGCGGGATCGCCTTCTCCCGCTCAAAGTTCGGGATCTTCGACTTGACCTTGAGCAAAATTGAACATTCTTCAAAGGTCTCGTAAATATATAGAGTTGAATCCACCTTGCCTATGTGTTAAGCGTAAATAATCAAGTTAAGCGGCTTATCCGATTTGCATAAAATACGACTTTATTTTCATAACTTTTCGGGGAGGTATTTCCATGCGAATAAAAAATAGATTGCTCAATCTTTTTGTATTAACTTCTTTGTTGCTGATGATTGCGTGTGCTCCTACAAAATTTGCTTCCGTCTGGAAAAATGATTCCTATACGGGCGGGCCTTTAAAGAGTGTCATGGTCGTCGGGGTCTCCGAGAACCTGAAGAACAGGAAGATGTTTGAGGATGTATTCACAGAAAAATTTAAAAAGACCGGAACGGATGCAGTCCCGAGTTATACTGTACTATTGACTTTTAAGGATTTAAATAAGGATAGGGTGTTAAATGAAGCTGAAAAGTTGGGGATCAATACGATACTGGTTACGCAACTGTTAGGCGTTGAGGAAGAAAATGTTTTTTATGACCCTCTGGATTACGACCCTTATAAAGGAAGGGCCGCGCTTGGCAGGCACTTTGCCGGAGCTTCCAAATATGCGCATTCGATGGAGTCTTATACGAAAATGGAATCTGTACGTTTGCTGACCAATTTATATCAAAGGGAAACAGAAGAACTGCTCTGGACCTCAGTGACTGAAACCTTGCGTCCGGAATCTGTCAAAGAGGTGATCGATTCGTTAAGCAGCGCCGTAATGCAAAGCTTGCGTAAGAACAAGTTGGTAAAATAAAAAAGGCATAGATATTTTAAATCATTTCACTAGAACCCTCCTGGCCTCCGGCTCGTAGAGACATGAGCCTACGCCTCGGAGAGCACGACGTCTTGTCGGGTCGTAGCCGGAGGCGTAGCCTGAAGCTTTAGCGTAGGCGGCTGAACCCTCGGACCGCTCGGCTGAGCTCGCCGCAGGCCCTTCAATCCTTAGGATCACTCCAATGCTTTCATCTCTAAGATCTTATTGAGCTCCGTTGGAATAAATGAGATCCGGAGTAAATGAAGATGGGCCTTTTTCTCCGGAGTCGTTTTGAATACCTTGGCGTAAAAATCTACCGGATCAGGATAGTTGCCGGAATAAAACTCGGCCCGGATGTCATCTGCGACTCCCAGCGGCTCCGGCAGGATGATTTTTGCCCACTCTCCGGAGATATGAGTCAGCGTTCCCTCGATGGGGACACCTGAGACGGTTTTATCAATCATGCGTTGGATGCTGATCTGAATTGGGGATTTAAGCGCCTGCATCACTCTGGAGTCGTCGGGCAGCGTCAGGTTGTAAGGCTCCTTGACGCCGGCAATATCGTACAGCTTGACATCATCATCAACGCCCTTGAAACTTACCCGACGAACATCCCGAATAAGTGCCGTATCCCCGACCTTTTCAAAAGTAGATTCCGTGATCAGGATCTGTCCTCCGGTAGTCACGCTTTCCACGCGAGCTGTCAGGTTGATATGGTGGCCCACCACGCCGTATTTCACACGGCTTTTACTTCCAATGTTTCCAACGATGACTTCTCCGGTGTTGATACCGATTCCCATGGAGACGGCCGGCAATCCCAGCTCAATATGCTCCTGGTTGATATCGGTCATGGCCAGTTGCATGGCAACCGCACAGGCTACCGCGCGGGTAGGGCTGTCGTATCGCGGAACCGGCGCACCGAAGATCGTTAGAATGCCGTCGCCCATGAATTCATTCACCGTCCCTTTGAAGCCGGCGATGGTTTCGGCCATGCGTCCCAGGTAGCGGTTGAGGATTCCGATCACTTCTTCCGGCGCAAGTCGTTCGCTCAGGGGGGTAAAACCGCGCAGATCGCTGAACATGATCGTTACTTCCTTTGTTTCTCCACCGAGCTCCAGTCCGTCCGGTTTGCCAAGGAGTTCCTCAACCACTTCCTTGGTGACGTACCGGCCGAAGGTATCCCGGATGAAGTCTCTCTGCCGGAGTCCTTCCATCATGTTGTTAAAGGCCTCGGTGAGCTGGCCAACTTCATCACGGCTTTGCACTTCAAGCGGCTCCTGGTAAGATTCTTCCTCGGTCACTTTGAGGGCGGAAATCTTAAGAGCCTCAATGGGGCTGGTAATGCGCCTGGCCATAATTATTAGCAGGATGAGGATGCCGATCGTCAGCGGCAGTGCCAGGCCGGCCATCTGCAAGGTAAGCCGGTTAAGCGGTTTTTGAACGGCCCGGGCCGATGCCGTCAGGACAACATACAACTTGGTTGTGGGAACCCGGTGATACCCGGCATACCACTTTTCACCGTTGCGTTTTCCTAAAAGCAGACGATACTCCGTGTTGTTTTTACGGATGGCGGCGGATATCATCCGGTCGAGTGTCTCTCCGGTAGCATCAAGATCCTTGCCAATTCTGGCAGCATCATGATGGAAAAGCACCCTGGCATCAGAAGAAGTAAAGAAAATGTTTCCCCCTTCCGGCAACGGAATCGCTTTCGTCATCGACTCATAAGATAGGGTGGTATCCAAATCAATTCCAATAACACCGATCAGGCTGCCGTCCGGGCGCATAACCTTGCGGTATATGGTCAGTGTCGTCCTGCGGGTACCGGCATCCAGATACGGTGCAGTGACACCACTGTATATGTCTGGTGGAAGCTTCACAGCGTCCGCATACCATGGGCGGGTTCGGGGATCGTATCCCTGGGGAAGGGGCGTCTTTTTTCCCCGGATGAAACGGCCGTCCGGAAAGCCCATAAATACCGAGGTAACCATCTCCCCCAACTCTTCAGTGAGCCGGACGAACAGAATCCGGCGCACATCGTCGGACGTTTCCTCCAGTTCCTCGGATAATGCAAGCAGATCGAGATTGGAACGAATCCGCACTGCAGAGGCCGAAATTCCTTCTGCAACAGATTTCAGGAAGTTCTCTCCGTTTTTGAGTATCTTTTCATACAGGATTTTTCGCGCCGACATATAACTGAGCACGGAAAGAGCCAACATGACCGCAATCACCGGAGCTAAAACGTAAAGAAGGAATTTACTTCTTAATGTGTTCAATCGAATTACCCTTATATTTCAGATTTCTTTCAATAGACGATTGGCGGGAGTATTGCTGACTTGATGGCGAAAGGACCGCAGAGACTCCGAGAAGATCTCAAGTTCTTTGGCCCGGGCTACATTTAAGTTGTTTTCACCCTTATCCTCCAGGGCATACATAATGAATCCAATGCGTAAAGTATTGATGTCGCGGGCTGGCTGGAAGGCGGTTTCTTTATTTCCGTTGGAAGATGTTGCCGACAAAATTCCGCTGTCGGTTAGATCTTCAAGGGTTTGTTGTACCAGGCGCGGAGGGATATGAAGGTGTCGGGAAATCTGTTGAGCCGTTGTCGGGTTTTCAGCGTTTTTAAATTTATGCACGAGCAGATGGGTGATTTGCAGTGCAAGGAGTTTTTTGATAGTGATACTGGCATTTTTATAATCAGGTTCCATTTCGTACATGTCAACATTTTGATGCGCGTAAGAAATTTCAGCACCTAAGAGAACGATCAGCCAGCTCAATTGCAGCCATATTAAAAACAACGGCAAGGCTGCAAAACTTCCATAGATGGCATTGTATTTGGCGACATTGATTTGTGCGCTGATGTAAAATTTCTGGGATAGATGGAAAAAGGTGCCGGCAGCAATGCCGGCCAGAATTCCGGAAAATAAATTTACGCGGGCATTGGGCATGACCGTGTAAATCAAGGTGAACATAAACCAGAACAGGGCGTGAGGGAGCATTGTGAGGGATGCAAAGATAAACGGGGTGACTTTTGCCAGAAATGCGATTTCGACTGTAAAGGTCGTAATCTGCGAAGTGAGGTACACATTCAAACTGCTGGATACGAAGACCAGAAGGGGGCATATCAGCATAATTGCAAAGTAATTAGTTAATCTGCGGGCGAAGGCGCGTGGCGCAACATTCCAGATGTCATTCAAAGCGTTTTCAATGTGGTAAAAAACTTTCATAACCGCCCAGAACAACAAGATAATACCAATACCTGCAATTAGCTCGCCTTTGGTGTTCTGCAGAAGCGAGTGGGAAAAATCGATGATTTTTAAAATTACTTTTTCCTGACTTGCAAAACTCTCCAAAACATTTTTTTCCAACAGCTTTTCGAATCCAAAGCCTTTGGCAATAGCAAAGGCCAGGGCCGCCACCGGGACGATGGAGAGCAGGGTATAAAAGGTGAGGGCAGAAGCACGAATAGGGCAGTTGTTGGAGGCAAAACCGCGGATTGTAAGGAGGATGGTGCGCAATAAACGGATGATAAAGGCTTTGGGCTGTTTAGTCGTAGCCAGCGGGATTCGCCAAATTCCGGCTTTCAGATAATCAACAAAGTTTAATAGGCCTTTCCGGATTATATGCATCGGCAATATTGATGGTTCGCAAAAAGAAAAACAGGTTCATCCGACTAAAGTGTACTTTTTCAAAGTCACACTTTGTCAGCCAAAGATAAATAAGTCACCTATTCAGAATCCATAATTATACAATTACATTATCGGTACATTACCCCAAGATCTTTAAAAAATAATCATTTCAATCCAAAAAAATGTTAAGAAAAGAGGTTCATCCGACTAAAGCGTACTTTTTCAAAGTCATCGGTTGTGAATAAAGGATTTCGAGTGGTTGGAAAAAGGGTTTTTTTAAGTGCCACCTTCGCACTACTGGAAGTACGCGTTGGTCGGATGAACCTTAATTATTATTTTTGCTACGGCTTAATGTATCCCCACTCCACCAGACGCTTGTAAGCATGTTTGGCCTGCTTGCCCTGATTAACGGTCTGAAGGTATTGATAGTATTCATTTGCGGCCGGCTCGATACGCTGCATACCCTCTAAGGAAAATCCTTTAAAGAATGTTGTGTTGGGGTTGCCGGGCAGCAGTTTGTCGTAATGCTTGAATTCTTGATAGGCAGCTTCGAAATTCTTTGTGCGCAGATTCGCAAATCCTAAAATATGACGGGCCTGGGCTTCCCGGGGGTAGATCGCTTTGGCTTTTTCGGCAAAGCGTTTGGCTTCAACATCTTTTTTCCGGACCAGCAGGCACTTGGACATCATCAGGAGCCCGGCATAATCGTTGGGAGCTTGTTTTAAAGCTTTTTTAAAATAGTTTTCTGCTTCGTTGTATTTCTCCTTGGCCATGGCACTTTCGCCTTTTTGCAGGGCTTCTATGGCTCCTTGCATCGCCCGCAGTCCGGTAGTATGGTCCATATAGCGATCACGGTGCAAAGGAAGCTTTTTTGTGGTCCGGTATTGAGTCTGTACGGCGTTGACGGCGGTTTGGTAACGCTCATCACTCATGGGATGCGTTGCGAACATTAATTCAATGGCGCCGGGTTTATGTTTGGACAGGCTCCTCAGCACGTCCATCAGCCCCACAAAACCTTCGGCATTATAACCGGTGTTAGACATATACTCCAGACCCAGTGCATCCGCTTCACGTTCGTTGTCCCGGCTGTATGAAGCCAGCAGGGCGCCGGCGCCGACCATTCCCAGTTGGGAGGCCAGCTGGCCGAGCGACGCGCTCCGGGTTCCCGCAACGGCCGAGATTCCACCGACAATGGCGTTCGTAAGGACACCTTTGGACATTTGTTCGGCCGTATGGCGCGCATTGACATGACCGATTTCATGGCCCAGCAATGCTGCCAGTTCGGCTTCGTTGTCAAGGGCCAGCAGAATCCCCCGCGTTGCGGCGATACTGCCTCCGGGGAAGGCATAGGCGTTGACGTAGGTGGCATTAACGCCCCGGAAGGAATACGGCATATGGGGGCGGTGGGTGAGTGCGGCGAGCCTTTTACCGGTTGCATCGATATAGTTATTCAAGTCTTTATCCTGCAGCGTTCCATAGTCAGCAGAAAATTGATGGGGCGACTGCTTTTTATCGATCTGAATTTCAGTCTCTTCCGATACCAGCATCAATTGTTGTTTTCCGGTAATCGGGTCGGCGGCGCAGCCGGCAAAAATACCGGCGGCTGACATTGACGACAGCCACAAAAATTCCCGGCGGCTGATACCTTGTTTTTGAGTCCTTACCGATGAGATGCTTTGCATGTGTTTTTCCTCGTATGATGGGTAGATAATAAAAAAGAGTCGATAAAGTGTCAACTCCAATACAGGTTTGCACATGTTGAAATGGCTGGTTGTCATCCGCCGGGTTACGTTTTTGTAATTCAAACTGCCGATTTATGACAAAAATGTATTCCAGGCATGTCGGTATTTCATTCCCGGCAGATATATACTTTTGCTTTTTATAGATTTTTATGTTTAGAGGTGGTGATGGCACCTAAATTGCTTGTTCATAGGGCTGGAGATTACGATTGCGCTAGAAATCATAACGAGTGTGCATGGCTGAAATCCTTCTATACTGCAAATATTGCTTGACAACTAGTTAGTGTCCGTCCATAAATGGTCTTTTTGCCCAATCTCTGCGTTATGCTCAAAAAATAATCCTCGGAATAACAACTATATGCCTGCCTGTCCCGAGCTATTTTCGGGGTGGTTATTTTTTTCGCATGCCTTGATCTTGAACAAAAATCCTCATTTATGGATGGACACTAGTTAGCAAAAAAATAATTTGATAGTTTCCCAAAAGCTTTGTACAATGATGTGCCGAGCTTTCATACATGACAAAGGCGTCTGGATGCCGCTCACCGGCAAAGACGCTTTTTTAGTTTTGAAGTACGATGTTGCAAAAATAAATGAAAACCAGATTTAAAAAAGGAGAGTGTATAAATGTGCCGATTAATTGCCATAACCAGCGATGATCCCATTTCTCCCATGGTCGCTTTAGAGGCGCTGGATGTTATGCGTGAGGGGCATGACGGTTCCGGCGTCGGTCTGTTGCTGCGTGATCTGGGCGGTCCTTTTGAACAAATCAAAGATGCCCCCATACTGTCAGGTATTTTCAGCGACCGGGGATTAAAGCGTCTGGACAGGTACATGATAGATATAGGCTTTATGACCAAATATAAGGTGACCCTGAAAGTGCCTAAAACTCCTCCGGAAGGTGTGCCCAAACGGGATATGTATCTGGTGCGAGCTTACGAGTATCCTGAGGAATGGGACGATTTCAGTCCGGAACAGCTGCAGGCTCGACTATTGCAGATACGGCTTGAACTTAGAAAAATGGGTGAAGAAAAAAACGATATGATCGTATTTTCATTCTGGCCCGACACAATCATGATCAAGGAAATAGGGGACCCCCTGGAAGTGGCCGAATACCTGCAGCTCGATCGCAAATCGCTTGACGCCCGGGTAATCATGGCCCAGGGTCGGCAGAACACCAACTACGAAATCGATCTGTATGCCTGTCATCCTTTTTTTATCCAGGGGTTTTCAACCATGACCAATGGAGAAAACACCGCCTTTTTTCCCATTAGCAGGTTTCTGACGTCACGGAATTTTCCCGGATACACCGGCTATCAATCAGACTCGGAGGTATTTACCCATATTCTCCATTACACATTCTCAGCGCTGGGACTTGATCTCGAAACTTATAAGCACGTCATAACGCCGCTTGAAAATGAAGATCTTAAAGATCACCCCAGCGGTGAATTCTTGAAGCACCTGAAGCAATCCTGCCGGAAACTGATTATCGACGGGCCCAATTGTGTCATCGGATGTCTGCCCGACAACTCGATTTTCATGGTGCAGGATCGAAAAAAACTCCGGCCCGGTGTGGCGGGAGGCAGACGAGGCCTGTTCGCCTTTGCCTCGGAAGTCTGCGGTCTTGATTTTGCAATCCCTTATCGTGATAAAAGCCGGGACTTTCAACCCATGTATCTGGATACCGTCAGCGTGGGGCCGGATCGTCAGGAGGTTAAAATATGTTCTCAAACAGACCCATTACCCCTTCGTCACTAAGTATCAAAGATCTGCCGTGGCAGATTCTCTGGGATAAGGATAAATGTACCCTTTGCGGTCAATGCACGGCCGTGTGCCCCGTTAATACCATTGAATTGGGCGTATTCCGCCAACGGGAGCCACAGGTATCGCTTGAACCCGGGGAAATAACGTCAAATCAGCACACATTTTATTACGGCATACGCCAGAAAACCGATCCCGCTTACCGCTGTGTTGGATGCGCCATGTGTACTATGGTCTGCCCCAATGATGCGATTATTCCGGCTAAAAGTGATGAAGTCGATAAATTAAAATTTCATTTGGATCGTGGCGGCCAACCCTGGCGCCGCGGCGGAAGGCGCAATGTCGCCGGTGGAGTTCTGGATCAGATAAAGTTTATCAGAATTTCCATGCTAACCGACCCTGCCCTGGATGCAGGACGCCACGAATTTGCAATCACATCTCTTTTGGGGAGGATATTGCCGCCCGAAGAGAACATCAGATTCGTAAGCGAGAACGGTTGGATACCTCCTGTCAGAGAAATTTACCCCCTAATTATCGGAGGGATGTCTTTCGGAGCCTTATCGCCAACCATGTGGGAAGGCCTGCAACTGGGAGTGGCCTATCTGAACGAAGAGTTGGCGATGCCGGTTCGCATCTGTACCGGTGAAGGCGGATGCCCGCCGAGACTTCTTCGCAGCCGATTTTTGAAATATGTTATCCTGCAGATCGCCAGCGGATATTTCGGCTGGGATGAAATTATTCATGCCATACCGGAAATGAAGACAGACCCCTGTGCCATTGAGATAAAATACGGTCAGGGAGCCAAACCAGGGGATGGCGGACTTCTGATGTGGTACAAGGTAAACAAGCTGATTGCAGCGATACGGGGTGTGCCCAGCGGTGTGAGCCTCCCCAGCCCCCCCACACATCAGACACAATATTCCATAGAGGAGTCCGTGGCCAAGATGATACAGTCCATGTATATGGCCTGGGGATTCAGGGTTCCCGTATATCCCAAAATATCAGGAACATCAACTGCGCTCGCCGTCTTAAACAACCTGACACGCAACCCATATGCAGCCAGCCTGGCCATTGATGGTGAAGACGGCGGAACCGGTGCGGCCTACAATGTATCCATGAACCACATGGGGCATCCCATTGCGACTAATATACGTGACTGCTACCTGAACCTGGTGACGGTGGGTAAACAAAACGAAATCCCGCTGTTTGCCGGCGGCGGAGTGGGTAAAAGCGGGAATATGGCAGCTAATGCCGCCGCCCTGATTATGTTGGGAGCCAGCGGTGTCCAGGTCGGCAAATACATAATGCAGGCGGCGGCCGGATGTTTGGGATCGGAATCCGACAGGTGCAATATATGCAATATCGGTTTGTGTCCAAAAGGAATAACCTCTCAGGACCCCCGTCTGTACCGGCGCCTTGATGTGGATCAGGTGGCCCAGCGCATCGTGGACGTTTTTTTGGGTTTTGACACGGAACTGCGCAAGATTTTTGCTCCGCTGGGACGATCGACATCTTTGCCCATCGGAATGTCCGACGCCTTAGGGATTAGTGATTATAATGCCGCCGAGCGTCTCAATATTAAATATGTCGTTTAAATTATATGCGTTCGCAGGTTCAGTGTTCAACGTTCAGGGTTCAGAGGTTGAAAGGTTGAAAGGTTCAGAGGTTGGTTCTCTCAACCCCGAACAGACTGAACATCGAACATCGAACGTCCAACATCGAATTTTGAATAAGGTATTCTGCCAATTTATAAACTGGCGGAGCGAAGCGATTTCATCATTCGATGTTCAATGTTCGATGTTCGATGTTGGACGTTAATCTTTTAAGGTTCAAAGGTTCAAAGGTTGGTTCTCTCAACCCCGAACCCTGAACCTTTGAACCCGTGAACGGTTACTATAATTTGGAGAAACCATATGAACGATGACCAATACTATTTCATTTCAGGTAAGAAGTACGATAAACGTATCGATTCACGGGTTCTGGAAGAAATAACACAGGAAGCGGTGGCCTCAGGTCACAGATATCTGGAAATCGAAGCGTTTGGACAGCATGGCATTGGCGGTAGGCTTTGGAAAGCCGGGCATGAGAAAATTTATGTCCAAATAACCGGATATTCCGGACAGCGTGTGGGATCTTTTGGGTTCCCCAACACATGCATTGAGGTCATGGGACCTGCTTCCGATGATGTGGGCTGGCTGAATGCGGGGGCACAGATCATTGTGCATGGCAATGCCGCCAATGGCGTGGCCAACGCCATGGCCCAGGGTAAGGTTTATGTTGCCGGAAATCTCGGTGCCCGGGCAATGACCATGACAAAACACAACCCCCGCTTTGAACCGCCGGAGTTATGGGTTCTTGGATCCGTAGGCGATTATTTTGGAGAGTTCATGGCAGGCGGTATTACCGTTGTGTGTGGATTTGAGGCTCAAACTCCCGCCAACATTTTGGGATATCGACCCCTGGTGGGAATGGTCGGTGGAAAAGTCTTTTTCCGCGGTCCCCATAAAGGTTTCAGTCAAGCGGACGCCAAAATTGTGCCTATCGAGGAAGAGTCGTGGCAGTGGCTGTTAAAAAACCTTAAAATCTATCTGGAAGCTATTAAACGGTCCGAGCTTTTTGAGAACCTTTCCGACCCCGGCCAGTGGCAGCTTTTAGTTGTCCGAACCCCCGAAGAAAAGATGGGCCGACGGAAGCGTTCCATGGAATCCTTTCGCACGGAAGTTTGGGACCAAGAACTTGGCACAGGGGGATTAATAGGTGATTTGACAGATCTGGACAAGAGTCCCATTGCGCTTATTACGACCGGTCATTTGCGTCGTTTTGTTCCTGTATGGGAAAACCGGAAATATGTGGCCCCCTGTGAAGCTACCTGTCCTACCGGGATACCGATACAGGAGCGCTGGCGCTTGATCCGGGAAGGGCGGGTGGATGAAGCCGTAGATTTAGCCCTGGCCTACACGCCGTTTCCGGCCACAGTGTGCGGGTACCTCTGCCCCAATCTCTGCGTCCAGTCATGCACCCGGCACTCTGCATTTATGGCTCCGGTTGATGTGCAGCAACTCGGCAAGGCCAGCATCGCTGCAAATCTTCCGGAACTGCCGCCGGAAAGCGGTAAGCGCATTGCCGTTATCGGCGGCGGTCCTGCCGGAATTTCGGTTGCCTGGCAGTTGCGACAACGCGGACATCACGTAACGATTTATGACATGGCAAAAAGGCTGGGAGGAAAAATTACTGCGGTAGTTCCAGACAGCCGCGTTCCGGAAGAGATAGTCGATACGGAAATGGAGCGGGTCAAAAAAGTCCTCCCGCACGTTCATCTCCAGCAGCGCATGGAACGCAAAGAGGTGGAACAGCTGCGCGAAGACGTCGACTTCTTAGTCATCGCCACAGGTGCCCAAAAGCCCATAACCCTGCCTGTTCCCGGGATGGAAAGGGCGATACCTGCGCTCGATTTTCTTTTGCAGGCCAAAGCCGGCAAGATCAAGGTAGGCAAACGCCTGGTGATCATCGGTGCCGGCAATGTCGGATGCGACGTCGCTACCGAAGCCCATAGGTTGGGCGCTGAAAAGATTACTCTTATAGATATCCAGGAACCCCTCTCTTTTGGCAAGGAAAGACAGGATGCCGAGGCTGTGGGGGCCGTATTCAAATGGCCCTGCTTTACAGAGGAAATTTCTCCAAAAGGTGTAAAATTGAAGACCGGGGAGATTATTCCGGCCGACATCGTGGTCATCTCCATCGGTGACAGGCCGGATCTTGATTTTCTCCCCGAAGACGTAGCAACGGAACGCGGGTTTATTGTGGTCGATGAATCCTATCAAACGACGGACCCCAAACTGTTTGCCATTGGAGATGTTGTCAGACCGGGACTTTTAACCGATGCCATCGGAGCCGGTCGCAAGGTGGCAGAGGCAATTAATGAAATTATGCAGGGACGACGGTTCTCGACAGCTACACGGCAAATGATAGACATTGAACGTATGACGGTGGAATATTTTGATCCCCGGATAACCAGTTTTAAGGATGTTGATCAATGCGGGTCGGAATGTTTATCCTGCGGAGCCTGCCGAGACTGCGGAATCTGTATTACGTTATGCCCCCAGGCCGCCCTCAGCAGACAGGAAACAGAAAATAAGGATTTTGAGATTGTTGTGGATGAATCGCGGTGCATCGGTTGCGGCTTCTGTGCCAATGCCTGCCCCTGCGGCATTTGGGATCTTGTGGAAAATGAACCTCTCGAGTAATAGACAGGACAAAATCAATTTATAATAGGCCTACTTTTAAAATCCTCTCGCAAAGGCGCAAAGTTCGCAAAGCAAAAAAGATAAAACTTAGCGCCTTTGCGCCTTTGCGAGAGATAAAACTATTAAAAAACTTGGGAATTTATGAATTCCAATTTGACTTTGACGTTTCCCTATATTGATAGAGGCAATATTTACATACAATGAAAGCAATCTTAGCCCTTGAAGACGGACGAACGTTTGCATGCCGCAGCTTTACCGGGTCCGGCGAAGCCTGGGGAGAAGTGGTCTTTAATACCGGCATGACCGGTTATCAGGAGGTGCTTACCGATCCGTCTTACAGCGGACAGATCGTGACCATGACCTATCCTTTGGTGGGCAGTTACGGCGTCAATGACGAAGATGTTGAGTCTGACCGCATCCAGGTTGCCGCTTTTCTGGTAAGAGAATATCAAGATTTTCCGAGCAATTACAGGTCCACATCCTCGCTGGCCGCATACCTTAAAGAGCAGGGTGTGCTGGGCCTGGAAGAACTCGATACACGTGCCCTGACCAGACATATTCGCGAGGCAGGGGCCATGCGGGCCTTTATTTCCACCAAGGATCTTGATCCTACAGCGTGTGTTGAGCGGGCCGGACAGATACCGCAAATGGCGGGACAGGATCTTGCACAAGAGGTAACTACCAAGGCTCCTTATGGCTGGATTGACGGAAAACCGATTTTCAGACAGCAAGGTGAAATGGTTTTAAACCGCAATATCTGGAAGCACAAAGGGGAAAAGCCAAGGGTCGCGGCCTTTGACTTTGGGATTAAATATAATATTTTAAGATGTCTTGAGCAGACCGGGTTTGAAGTTGTTGTGGTACCTGCTGCAACCAGAGCAGATGTTATCCGTGCCATGGAACCTGATGGAGTTTTTTTATCAAACGGTCCCGGAGATCCTGAGCCGGTGACCTATGCCATCGATACCATCCGGGCACTTGTTGGATATGTTCCCATGTTCGGCATTTGTCTGGGGCATCAGCTATTAGGGCTGGCTCTGGGAGGCAGAACCTTCAAATTAAAATTCGGGCATCGCGGCGCCAATCAGCCGGTAAAGAATCTGTTAACAGGCAGGATCGAAATAACGTCTCAAAATCACGGGTTTGCAGTCGACATAGAGAGCCTGAAGGGCAAAAATGTTGAAATAACGCACATCAACTTGAACGATAATACCTTAGAGGGCTTCCGGCACCGGGAACACCCCATCTTTACGGCCCAGTACCATCCCGAAGCATCCCCCGGCCCTCACGACTCCAAATACCTGTTTGAAGAATTTAAAACCATGATTCAGAGTTCATGATGCAGGATACGAGTTGCGAGTTACGGGTTGCGGGTTGAAACGGAGCGTAAATACGGAAAACAAAAAAATTCTTAAACTTTGCGCTCTTTGCGTCTTTGCGTGAAATACAATTTTTTCTGCCTTAAAAACAAATGCCTAAAAGAACCGACATACACAAAATCCTCATCATCGGTGCCGGTCCGATTATCATCGGTCAGGCGTGTGAATTTGATTATTCAGGCACTCAGGCCTGTAAGGCGTTGAAAGAAGAAGGGTATGAAGTTGTTCTGGTCAACAGCAATCCCGCCACGATCATGACCGATCCGGAAACGGCTGATCGTACGTATATTGAACCGGTTGTTCCTCAAACGGTCGCCAAAATAATCGAAAGAGAGCGTCCCTGTGCCCTGCTTCCGACCATAGGCGGCCAGACCGGTCTCAATACGGCCGTGGAGGTTGCCGGAATGGGTCTCCTCGACAAATACGGGGTTGAAATGATCGGAGCCTCAATCGAATCGATTAAAAAGGCCGAAAGCAGGGAACTTTTTCGCAGCGCCATGCAGAATATCGGACTGCGCCTGCCTAAAAGCGGTTTTGCAACCGATATGGAAACGGTCCGCGCCGTTGCCGGTGATATCGGGTTCCCGATCATCGTGCGTCCCAGTTTCACCTTAGGTGGTACCGGCGGCGGGGTCGCCTATAATCCCGAGGATCTGGAAAAAGTGGCCAAAGCCGGAATCGATGCCAGCCTCACCGGACAGGTAATGTTGGAGGAATCCGTTCTGGGCTGGAAGGAATACGAATTAGAGGTTATGCGGGATCATAATGATAATGTCGTTATAATCTGCAGCATTGAAAACATGGACCCCATGGGAATCCACACCGGTGACAGCATTACGGTGGCGCCGGCCCAGACGCTTTCTGATAAGGAATACCAGGTGATGCGGAATGCATCCATCGCCATCATGCGGGAGATTGGCGTGGATACCGGAGGCTCCAATGTTCAATTCGCCGTTAATCCTGAAAACGGAGAATTGATCGTGATTGAGATGAATCCCAGGGTTTCGCGCAGCTCGGCCCTGGCATCCAAAGCCACCGGTTTTCCGATTGCCAAAATCGCCGCCAAGCTGGCCGTAGGATATACGCTTGATGAAATTTCCAATGACATCACCCGGGAAACATTGGCCTCATTCGAGCCGACCATCGACTATTGCGTCGTCAAAATACCGCGCTGGACTTTTGAAAAATTTCCCGAAACCGAAGACTATCTCACCACGGCCATGAAATCTGTGGGTGAAACCATGTCCATCGGCCGTACATTTAAAGAGGCCCTGCAAAAGGGCTTAAGATCCCTTGAGATCGGTCGCTTCGGACTGGGGGCCGACGGCAAGGATTTCATGGATTCCGGCACCCACAGTGGAAAGGAGCTGTCTGTCTCTGAAATTAAGCAGAAGCTGGCAACCCCCAATTCCGAGAGAATTTTTTTCCTGCGTCATGCCATTTTAAAAGAGATGTCCCTTCAACACATTTATGAACTGACCGGCATCGATCCGTGGTTTTTACATCAGCTTGAACAAATCGTGGAACTTGAGAAGCAGATTGCCGCCGCCGGCAATGCAATCCCTGAAGCACTTTTCAAAAAAGCAAAATCATGGGGGTTTGCGGATATACAGCTGGCCCACCTGGCCGGCAGCAGTGAAGAAAACATAAAAAAAACTCGCCAAGCTCTCGGCATACGTCCGGTTTACAAGCTTGTTGATACCTGTGCCGCTGAGTTTAAAGCCGCGACACCGTATTACTATTCGACCTATGAAAGTGAAAACGAAGCCAGGGTTTCCGAACGAAAGAAGGTGATGATTTTAGGCGGCGGCCCTAACCGGATCGGGCAGGGTATTGAGTTTGACTACTGTTGTGTCCATGCTTCATTTGCCCTGCGGGAAGAAGAGGTTGAGAGTATCATGGTCAACAGCAATCCGGAAACCGTCAGCACCGATTACGACACATCCGACAAGCTTTATTTCGAGCCGCTGACCAAAGAAGATGTACTGCATATTGTAGAGACCGAAAAGCCTATGGGGGTCATTGTACAATTCGGCGGCCAGACCCCCCTGAATCTTTCCGCGGGGCTGCATGCGGCCGGTGTTCCAATTCTGGGAACCCAGCCGGAAAGTATCGATCGGGCTGAGGATCGGGAACAATTTCAGACCATGTTAAAAAAATTAGGCCTGGTTCAGCCGGCCAACGGCACGGCCGTGTCCGTGCAAGAGGCCGTGGCTGTGGCCGAAAAAATCGGTTATCCGGTTATAGTCCGCCCTTCCTATGTCCTGGGCGGCCGGGCCATGAAAATCGTTTATGACGATAAGGAGATGGATCACTTTACAAGGATTGCAATCATGGAATCTTTGGGTCATCCGGTCCTGATCGATAAATTTTTAGAAGATGCGGTTGAAATTGATGTGGATGCCATTTCAGACGGCAAGACGACCATTATCGGCGGGATCATGGAGCATATTGAAGAGGCCGGCATCCATTCAGGAGATTCCGCCTGTGTGCTGCCGCCCAACAGCATTAAGCAGGTGGTCCTTGATGAGATCGCGGATGCAACCAAGGCCATGGCAGCGGAACTTGCCGTTGTAGGGCTGATGAATGTGCAGTATGCCGTCAAAGACGACCAGCTCTTTGTCCTGGAAGTAAACCCCCGGGCATCCCGCACGATTCCGTTTGTGAGCAAAGCCACGGGCGTGCCTCTGGCCAAACTGGCAACAAAGGTAATGCTCGGAAAGACCTTGCAAGACCTCGGCTTCAGTGCTGAAGTCACCCTTTCTCATGTTGCGGTCAAAGAGGCGGTTTTGCCTTTTGACCGCTTTCCTGGTGTGGATACGCTGCTGGGTCCGGAAATGAAATCGACCGGAGAAGTCATGGGAATCGATTCAAATTTCGGTGCGGCCTATGCCAAGGCTCAATTTGGGGCCGGAAATTATTTGCCGGTTGCAGGTACGGTTTTTATCAGTGTAAAAAACCGCGACAAAGAGGCTGCCCTGGATATAGCCTCGCAATTTTACGATATGGGTTTTGAGATCATGGCAACCCGGGGAACTTCAGCGTTTTTAGCAGCGCAAGGCATTTCAAATGAAATGGTGAATAAGGTTTCCGCCGGCCGTCCCCATGTTGTCGATGCTATTATGAACAGAAAGGTCCAGATGGTTATCAATACCGGCATGGGCGGCGAAACCAAGCGCGACGGATACGAGATAAGACGTGCGGCCATAAAATTCAATATTCCTTACGCGACGACGATTGCAGGAGCCATGGCCATGTGCAAAGGTATTGCCGCGCTAAAAAAAGAAATGCTTTCGGTAAAAACTATTCAAGAGTATCATAGTTGAAGCTGACAAACAGAAAGTGAAAAACCATAAAAAATTTATCACGCCTGTCCGCCGTACAAGACTTTGGCAGGTGGGAAAGCACGAAAGTACGAAAACACGAAAGTATAATATTTTTTTTCGTACTTTCGTACTTTCGTGTTTTCGTGATGGTCTTTAAAATATTCTGCCAAAAATACACAATTTTAATTAATGGAGTCTATGGATTCGATGGAAAAACCTCGTGAAGCATGCGGTGTGTTTGGGATTTACGGCCACCCTGAAGGCGCAACACTGACTTATTTTGGTTTGTACGCGCTTCAGCACAGAGGCCAGGAGAGTGCCGGTATAGCCGTTGCCAGGGACAACGGCATAGTGGATCACAGGGGCATGGGCCTTGTTCCCGATGTTTTTGATGTGAATCATCTGGAACATTTGGAAGGCGGAAGCGCCATTGGACATGTACGCTATTCTACTACGGGAAGCTCGGTCCTTGCCAATGCCCAGCCGTTTGTTGTCCATCATCGCAAAAGGTCTTATGCGATTGCCCATAACGGCAATCTTGTCAATGCCCACACACTGAAAAAGGAACTGGAAGAAACAGGTTCGATTTTTCAGACCACCATGGACACCGAAATTTTTCTCCATTATTTTGTCAAAAGCTTAAAATCCGGCTTTGAGGGCGCCCTGGTCGAGACGGTCTCCCGGCTAAAAGGGGCTTATTCTTTTGTTCTGCTGACCAGCGATGGAGAAGTCGTCGGGATCAAGGACCCCAACGGCTTTCGACCGCTGTGTCTGGGAAGACTCAACGGTCACTATATTCTGGCCTCGGAAACCTGTGCACTGGATCTGGTCCACGCGGAGTTTGTCCGCGAGCTCGATCCCGGAGAAATCGTTATTATCAGTGAAAACGGTATTAAGAGCATCAAAACCCAAGCGGCTGCCAACCGGTCTTTTTGCATCTTTGAGTTCATCTATTTTGCAAGACCCGACAGCACCATCTACGGGCAGAATGTTTATCAGGCCAGAAAAGCCCATGGCCGGCGCCTGGCACAAGAAGCTCCCGCCGAAGCCGATCTGGTAATGCCTTTTCCCGATTCGGGGACTTATGCTGCGCTGGGTTATTCCGAAGCGTCTAAAATTCCCTTTGAAATGGCCATGATCAGAAATCACTATGTGGGCAGAACCTTTATCCAGCCGACCCAGAGCATGCGCGATTTCGGCGTGCGAGTGAAACTGAACCCCGTAAAAAATCTTCTTAGGGGAAAAGATATCATCATCATTGAAGATTCTATCATCAGAGGTACCACGGTTAAAACCAGAGTAAAGTCCCTGCGGGAATTAGGTGTCAAAAAGATACATATGCGTGTAAGCGGTCCCCCCCATCGTTTTCCCTGTCATTACGGCATCGATTTTTCCACCAGGGGTGAACTGATTGCCGCCGGCAAATCCGTAGAGGAACTCCGTGATTTTCTCGGTCTGGATACACTTTCCTACCTCAGCCTCGCTGGCCTTTTAGAGTCAACCGGCATCACGGATCCGGCAAGCAATTTTTGCAAGGCCTGTTTTGACGGATGCTATCCCGTGGAATTTGATGAGCAGCTTTCCAAGGACTGTCTCGAAATTCGGGGTTGACCCAAATATTTCGTAAAGAAGATAAAACAGAAGAGAAAAAAGTATCAAGGTAGTCTGGACTACATAGAATCGGCCTTACCAACCGGAATTTCAGAGCCGGTTTCGGCCAGAGTCTTTTCCGGCAGAGGGGGCGGGGAATCAGATTCTGCCAGCGGAGACTTTCCCAATTGGCTTTTCAACCACTCCAGGGCGAGAATGCCTCTACGTTCCCCAATGTTGAGCACGTTGGCATAGCCTCCGTCTGCGATAATGCGGGCATAGTCTTTTTGGGACATGCCCTCATGCTTTTTAGCGATACGTTCAAAGTTTATGGAGTATTCTCTGATTTTGTTGTCGATTTTTGCTTCGGGTAGTGCGCTGATATGTTTCAACTTTTGTTCCAAGACATCTGCAGCGGGCAAGGCGTCGGATTCTATAACCTCTTTTAGTCCCTCGACAAAACGTACACTACCCTCATAAATGTGGCTGCGTTTGACCATGTTTATGTCGGCCCAGCCGGCCTTGAGCCACTTGAAGAGCATTATCGTGGTTTGGGGTTTGGTAGAATCTGTCTCGTATAAGATCTTTATTGATGCTGAGTCGTATATATACGTGTTTAACATACCCATCAGCCTGATTCCCAAGCCTTGAATACCGGAGTAAAAATAGTTCCAGTTCTTTTCGTCGATAATGACCGCCTTTTTGCCTGCCTCGGACCGGTTCGGCATCTTGGATGCCGAAATCATTACTTTTTTGCCATTGTGCTTCATGAGAATAACCAGGCGGTTGAGGTCGTAACGATAGTATGATCCGGAGAAGGAGTCCGGTGTATTCACCTCAAACTGCTTGCCCCACAGGAGCAGCGGCTTATTTAAGGTTGACAATTCGTTCCAGAGTTCAACTTTATTGGCAACAATATCGCTTTCCGGGTACCAGCCGCTCAGGCGCAAAACGTTGGGAGAAACCAAAAAGGATGGTATGCGATAATTGTATTCGTAGCGCAGTATGCGCTCCAGCGGTGCTTTGACCTGCGCCCGCAGGCAGGCGCCGTTGCCGCTTTCCCGCGTCGAGGGTTTGAGTTGCTCGGGGTCATCGCCGCTCTGGGCGGCCAAATCGAGCAAAGGCAAGATTTTTGCCGGGTCGAATTTGGAGTCTTTTTTATGTATCATTTCAAGCAAGTAGCTCAGACTGGTCTCTATTTCTGCGGGCAGGGAACCGTTACCCTGCTTTTGCTGGTTGTTGATCTGTTTTGCCT
>JAQYVG010000170.1 GCA_030145595.1 Desulfobacterales bacterium
GCCAGCGTGATATCGATTTCCACAGCGTTTAAACTGGTGAGCCGTCAAATGCATCCGGAAGATACCCTTGTTCAGATCGGTGATGTGGTGGTGGGCGGAGAGCGTATCGCCATTATCGCCGGGCCGTGCGCGATAGAAAGCAGGGAGCAGGCGCTAACCACGGCGCGGGAAGTCAGAAGATACGGTGCAGTCATGTTCCGCGGCGGAGCCTTTAAACCGAGGACATCCCCCTATTCATTCCAGGGTTTGGGGGAAGAGGGGCTGAAGATTCTGGCCGAAGTTCGAGAGACGACCGGGCTCAGGGTTGTGACCGAAATGACTTCGACGGCACAGGCCGATATGATGATGAAGTATGTCGATGCTGTTCAGATAGGTGCCCGCAATATGCAAAACTTTGAACTTTTAAAATGTGTCGGCCGCATCGGGAAACCGGTTATTTTAAAACGAGGACTTTCATCCACCATTGAAGAGTGGCTGATGTCGGCCGAATATATCCTGTCGGAGGGCAATGATCATGTTATCCTGTGCGAACGAGGTATCCGGACCTTTGAACCCTATACCCGCAATACTTTAGACTTGTCGGCTATTCCGGTGCTTAAAAATCTGACGCATCTGCCGGTTATCATCGATCCCAGCCATGCCACCGGTATCCGCGAAAAGGTCAGCCCTATGGCGCGGGCCGCTATTGCCGCGGGTGCCGACGGCCTGATGATCGAAGTGCATCATAACCCGGACGAGGCTCTTTCTGACGGGCCCCAAAGTCTTTATCCCAAGCAGTTTGGCCAGCTGACACGTGATATTTATGTGATTGCACCGGTTATCGGCAAGCAACTCGATTTTGATTATTTGGACAAAGCTACGGCTGTAGATCATTTAGGCAAAGCCAATGGGACGGGGCTACAGCGGGCCGCATTTCTGGGCGAAATGGGAACATTCAGCCATAAGGCCTGCACGCAATATTTCGGGGACAAGGTGACGGCAGTACCGGCGCCTTCTTTTAAAACGATTTTCGAAGGGGTCAAGAATGGGGAGGTCGACTTCGGTATAGTACCGGTGGAAAATTCTTTGACCGGCAGCATCCATGAAAACTATGATCTGCTGCTGGAATATGATTTGAAAATTATCGGTGAAATCAAGCTGCGCATCATCCACCATTTGATCGGCAAGCCCGGTGCCGAGATTGAAAACATCAAGCGCGTCCTTTCTGTCTCAATGGCCTTTCAGCAGTGCCGCCTGTTTCTGGAGCAACATGACGACTGGGAACTGGTTACGGCCAAGGATACCGCCGGAGCTGCCAAGGCGGTCAGTGAAGCGCAGAATATGACAGATGCAGCCATTGCCGGCAAAGAAGCCGCTGCAATCTACGGAATGGAAGTCATCGCAGAAGGCATTGAGACCAATCCGCGCAACTATACACGGTTTGTGATTATCAGTGCCGGGCAACTCCAAAAAGGGCCTTGCAGCAAATCGTCGATTATTTTTTCAACAGGGAACCAGCCGGGGGCCCTGTTTGAGGTTTTGAAAATATGTGCCGACCACGGAGTCAACCTGGTGAAACTGGAATCACGGCCCATTCATGGAAAACCGTGGGAGTATATGTTTTATGTGGACCTTGAGGCGGATGCCGGATCAAAAGAGTTTGCGCCGATACTGGACCTGCTTAAAGCCAAGACGGATTATCTGAAAATACTTGGAAGCTATTGATGTTGGAGTTGATAATATTTATTCAGCCTTTTCAAATTGCTCTCGCAAAGGCGCCAAGCTCGCAAAGTAAAACAAATAGGATCATCTCTAAAAAAGAGTTGGAGTGACCCTCTTTTCCAACTAAATTGGAGAAGAACCCTTATTGTTTAATTTGCATTTTGTTGTGTTGTTTATGTAATATTAGGGCTTAATTGCCAGGTACTCGCGTGCCAGGTTGAAATAGCTTTTTGCGGTTTTGATGTGATTTTCGGATGACGATTCAGAGAGCTCTTTTTTAATCGCAGCCGGAATTCCTGCAACGAGGTGATAAGGACCAACAACCTGATCCTGTTTGACCACCGCGCCGGCGGCAACTACCGAACCAGCCTTAATATATGCACCTGTAAGTATAGCGGCACTTATACCGATAAGACAGTTGTCTTCAATCGTGCAGGCGTGAATTACGGCATTGTGTCCGATTGTTACGTTTTCACCGATAACCGTGGGTTTGCCGGCATCGGCGTGGACGGTGCTGTTATCCTGAACGTTTGAGTTTTTGCCAACAGTTATTGCGGCCCTGTCACCTCTTACAACGACGCCATACCATATACTGACACCGTCCTTTAAGTCTACATCTCCGATAACCGCAGCCGTGGGCGCTATAAAAACATTTTTTCCGATCTTTGGTTTATGACCTTTATACTCAAATATCATTCTATAAGTTCCCCCCTGACAATGTTGTTTTCATCTATAGTTGAATTCGTGATTTTTTGCAAGATCATCAAATTTGATTGTACAGGCAATTAATCGCGACAAGCAAATTGTGTTTCTGGCCTCAGCGTGGTATAAATTACAGGCTTTCAAAACAACAGGGGGACAGGGCATGCGGCGTTGGAACGGGTGGGGTGATGATAAGGTAAATGTAGATCTGCCGGCGAAGGGGTACAGCCTGCTGCGTGAATTGCTGGGCGCAGGGGATCGGAAAGCCGATTATGCGCTTGATAAATTTATCAGTCGCATGCCGGCATCGAGGCTGCCGCATAATTCTCTGGTATCAACCGACCCCAAAGAGCGACTTGTTCATTCCCACGGCCAGAGCATGCCGGATTGGATCGGTTTGCGCGGCGGAACGCTTGAGCACTTTCCCGACGGTGTGGCCCTGCCTGCTACGACCGGAGAAGTCGAAGAAGTAGTGAACTTTGCAGAAAAGCATGATGTCGTAGTGATACCTTTTGGCGGCGGAACGAGTGTCGCCGGTCAGCTCCAGGTCCCTAAAGAAAATAGACCGGTCCTCAGTTTGTCTCTCAAACGCCTCAATCGTTTGATCGATCTTAATCCTTCCAGTCGGCTGGCTGAGTTTGAGTCCGGCGTTTTAGGGCTTGAACTTGAGAATCAGCTTCAGGCCAGAGGCTTCACCTTGGGGCATTATCCCCAGTCCTTTGAGTTCTCTTCGCTGGGGGGATGGGTGGCGACGCGTTCCAGCGGTCAGCAAGCTTCACATTATGGCAGGATCGAGCAGCTTTTTGCCGGCGGCGAACTGGTCACACCACGGGGCATATTAACGCTTCCACCTTTTCCAGCTTCAGCAGCGGGCCCTGATCTGCGGCATTTAGTTTTGGGCTCAGAGGGCAGGCTGGGTGTTTTAACCAAAGTAATTGTCAGGGTTTCACACATTCCGAAAAAAAGTGATGTGCACGGGTTTTTCTTTCCATCATGGGACCAGGCCGCAGAGGCTGTTCAGAGCTTTGCCGGTGCCGGCATTCCATCTGCCATGATCCGCCTGAGCAGCGCAGCGGAGACCACGACAAATCTGGCTTTGGCCGGACATAAAAAACAGATCGCGATTTTGAAGCAATACCTTAGATGGCGGCGGATATCCGCACAAGAAGGGTGCATGTGTCTTATCGGTTTTATTGGAAGTAAACGCCTGGTCAGGACATCACGCCGTGAAGCTTTCGCGGTCCTGCGAAAATACGGCGGCGTTTATGCAGGCAGGGAAATGGGAGAGGCCTGGAAGAAAAACCGATTTCGGGCGCCATATCTGCGCAATACATTATGGGACTTAGGTTATGCCGTCGATACCCTGGAAACGGCCGTGACCTGGGATAAAGTTACGTCGACCATGAAAAATGTTGAAAAAGCCATTACCGCAAGTATGGATTTAGAAAATGAAAAGGTACATGTTTTTTCTCACCTTTCCCAGGTCTATTCCAGTGGGTCAAATATTTATACAACTTTCATTTTCCGGCTGGCAGATACTCCCGAAGAGACGCTGACCCGCTGGCAAGCAATTAAAAAAGCGGCCAGTCAAGCCATTGTCGACGCCGGCGGTACCATCAGCCATCAACACGGGGTCGGCTTGGACCATAAACCGTATTTGGAGGCTGAAAAAGGGCCTTTGGGCATGAGCACTATAAAAGAGTTATGCCTCTGTCTCGATCCCGGGCAGCGGATGAATCCGGGTAAATTAACCAACTAGTACAAACGGAACATAACAACCATAGACATGAATCTTGAGACCTTGCCGGAAGAGTGGGATTTGATCGTCGTTGGAGGCGGAATCACCGGTGCAGGTATTCTTCGTGAAGCCGCCCGGATGAACCTGCGGGTGCTGTTGTTGGAACAGAAAGATTTTGCCTGGGGAACTTCAAGCCGCTCTTCGAAACTGGTCCACGGCGGATTGCGTTACCTTAAAGAGGGAAGGTTTTTACTAACCCGAGATGCTGTAAAAGAACGTGAACGCCTACTCAAAGATGCTCCCGGGCTTGTTAAGCAACTGGAGTTTCTGGTCCCTGTTTACAAAGATAGAGGGCCGGGAAGATGGGTCCTGGAAGCGGGCCTTTCAATATATGATCTAATCGCCCATAAGCGTCAGCACCAGTTTTACCCCCCTGCTGAATTCATTAAACTCCTGCCGCATATCGACCAGAAAGAGCTTGCCGGCGGGTTCAGTTTTTTTGATGCTCAGGTTGATGATGCCAGGCTGGTACTGCGTCTGATCAACGAAGCGGTTCAATTCGGAGGCCGGGCATTGAATTATACGACGGTTACCAAAATTATCCGAAATTCAAAAGGGGAAGTCATTGGAATCGAAGCGGAAGATAACGAGACACGTAAAGTTCAAACACTTGTATCCCGGGCGGTCATTAATGCTACCGGCGTCTGGGCGGAGATGCTGCATCCCTCGCCCGAGCCCAAGCTTCATTTGCGTCCTTTGCGCGGCAGCCATCTGATCTTTCCTTACCGTGTGCTGCCCATCGATTATGCCGTCAGCTTCATCCATCCCGTTGACAGTAGGGCCGTCTTTGCCATCCCGTGGGAAGGGATCGTTCTGGTCGGAACCACAGATCTTGACCACAGGGACGATCTCTCCTTCGAGCCGGCCATTTCCAAAGAAGAAGTATTGTATCTGCTGGAAGGTCTGAGGGCGCTATTTCCAGCGTTTGATATTTCACCGAAAAACATTATAGCCACTTTTGCAGGCGTCAGGCCGATTTTAAGTGAAGGCAAGCTGGCGCCTTCAGAAGAGTCTCGCGAGCATGTCGTCTGGAAAGATAAAGGACTTGTGACGATAACCGGAGGGAAGCTTACGACTTTTCGCAAACTGGCCTTGGATGCCCTCAACGCGGCCAAGCCCTTTTTCCCACCGGTAAAATTCCCCGATCCTAATGACCCTGTTTTTTTGCCAATATCCCGAACCCTGGAAAAACCCGACAATCTTTCTTCGGATATATGGCAGAACCTGGTTGGAAGATACGGCCAATCTGCTGAAGAACTGGTCCGCACAGCCGCCCCTGAAGACCTTACCGTTATTCCCGGCACGCATACACTATGGGCGGAACTGCCTTTTGCGGCCAAGCATGAACAGGTGCGCCACCTTTCCGATCTGCTTTTGAGGCGCGTGCGTATCGGGTTGTTGACACCTCGCGGGGGAAAAGTATATTTTAAACGAATCCAGGAACTTTGCAAACCGGTTCTGCCTTGGAGTAGAAAGCAATGGAAACAAGAGATTAAGATGTATTTTCACCAACTAAAGCATGCCTATACACTTCCGGCAAAGTTTACAGAGGAGCTCTACAGACGCGAGCCGCCTTCTATTGCAGGGTTTCGGGCACTTCTAACTTTTTATATCCGCAAATTATTCTCTATCTAAAAATGAAAAACAAAGATCTCATACTATCCATCGATAACGGGACGCAAAGCCTGAAGGCATTAGTCTTTGACCTCCAAGGAAATCTTGCGGCCAGGCAGCAGGTGGTATTTGATCCTTATTTTTCAGATCAGCCGGGTTGGGCTGAACAGGATCCGGAAGTTTTTTGGCAAGCGCTGTGTAAGGCTTGCCGGCATCTCTGGGAGCAGGGAATGGTGGACAAAGAACGCATTGCCGGTGTAGCCCTTACCACCCAGAGGGGCACGGTCATAAATGTAGACCAGAACGGCAAACCGTTGCGCCCGGCCATTCTGTGGCTGGATCAGCGTAAAACCAGCGGACTGCTTCCGTTAGGCGGTCCCTGGGGGTTCTTTTTCAAATTAGCCCGTTTGAGCGGTACAATCGCCTATTTTCAGGCTGAAGCGGAAGCGAATTGGATTCGTACATATCAACCGGACCTTTGGCAGAATACGCATAAATATCTGCTGCTTTCAGGGTACCTGACCCACAGGCTTGTAGGAGAATTTGTTGATTCCATCGGCTGCCAGGTCGGCTACATCCCTTTTGACTACAAACATTTGCGCTGGGCGCCGGATTGGGATTGGAAGTGGCGGTGTATGCCCATCGATAGAAAAATGTTACCCGAGCTTATACGGCCCGGCGAGATACTCGGGAGTATTACCCCCATTGCTGCGAAAGAGACCGGCATCCCGCAAGGCTTGCCTTTGATAGCTGCGGCGGCGGACAAGGCCTGTGAGGTCATCGGATCGGGCAGCCTGGAACCTTCCGTCGGCTGTCTCAGCTACGGCACTACAGCTACAATAAATGTAACCCATAAAAAATACGTTGAACCCATACCGTTGATCCCTCCTTACCCATCCGCAGTTCCGAAGTATTATACGATTGAGGTGCAGGTTTTTCGCGGATACTGGATGGTCAACTGGTTCAAGGAGGAGTTTGGCCATCCGGAACAGCTGCAAGCCGCCAAGCAGGGCCTGGAGGCTGAAGAGCTTTTTGAAAAGCTTGTTGAGGATATTCCGCCATGTTCCATGGGGTTGATGCTCCAGCCGTATTGGACGCCGGGCTTGAAACTGCCGGGGCCTGAAGCCAAGGGTGCCATTATCGGGTTCGGTGATGTCCATACCCGGGCTCATCTTTACCGTTCAATTTTAGAAGGGCTGGCTTATGCCTTAAGAGAAGGCAAGGAACGCATCGAAAAGCGCAGCCGTGTGCCTATCACAAGTCTGCGCGTGTCGGGCGGCGGCAGCCAAAGTAAAAACGCTATGCAGATTACGGCAGACCTATTCGGTTTGCCCACAGCCAAACCGCACCTGTATGAAACATCAGGGCTCGGGGCCGCTATCGATGCCGCCATAGGTCTCGGCTTTTACAGCGATTTTAAATCAGCGGTTAAAGGCATGACTCGTGTGGGCCGGGTGTTTGAGCCCAACATGGAGAATCATAAACTTTATGATGCCCTTTATCATGATGTATATAAAAAAATGTACAAACGCCTCAAACCCTTATACGAACGTATCCGGGAGATTACCGGCTATCCCCCTTAATCAGGGGTCGGAGGTCGGAGGTCGGAGGGCTGAAAAAGATGAACATCG
>JAQYVG010000171.1 GCA_030145595.1 Desulfobacterales bacterium
AGCAAAACATCCCCTTTCAGGGGCAAACCAAAGCCAAGTCCTCTGGGCCAAGCCTGTCCCGCTCTGCGGGGGTTTCTTTACTTGAGCCGGTAGTGAGGCTCGTCTCCGACCTTGCCTATCAACACCAATTGGCCGCCACAGTTTTGACAGACCAACAAATTGCTCAGCAGCTTCGATTCAATGTCGGCCGGATCCTCCAGAACAATTTCGCTTTCAGCTAGATGGGACGACATGCCGCAATGCAGGCACATGCATTCCATTTCTTGACTCATAAAAATTACCTCCTCATCCCTTATATTCAAGGAACAGCTTGTTTTTTAAGGTATTTCAGATCTAATACTTGAAATAAAGCAGATTCTTCTGAATAGATAGTCAAAGGTCTCGATTAGTGCTTTACTAACTCATTCCGCATCCGGTTCCATCGAACCCAGTCGTTCAGATCCTTGGCAATGTCAAATCTGAAGGGTTTTGCAGCTGAGCCGTCCGGGCGGATGTTAATCTGCTGCAAGGACTTAACAATATAGGTCCACTCTTCCATGGACACGGGATGAGGTCCTGCAACCGGCACTGGTTTTTCGAGCTTTGCTTTTGTTTTTTCTACTCTGGTATCCTTGCGTTTGCTTACAGCAACCTCTCCATCGTAAACTTTTAGTACAGCCGAATTGTCCTTGTTTACATTCATCCTGAAATCGGTACCGCGCACTCCGGCAACCGATGTCTTGGTGGTAATTGCAAAACGCCCTTTTGAACCGGAAAACTTAGGGACTTTGGCCCAGGTTTTGCCCAGAATAATGTTAATATTAACATCCTTTTTTTTGGTTTTTTGATCATAAGCGACAGATTCAAGCACAAAAGTGGTCTTTTCATCAAAACGTATAAAACTCTTATCCGGCAATTTTATTTCAACTCTGGATTTAGTGCCGGTGGTGACACGATCCCCTTGGGCTAACAGACTCCCCTTGTATAGAGCTTTGGGTTTTGTCACCCCTTTTTTGAATAATGAAGCATCACCTTCAAGCAGTGTAACCACTGCTTTTCCTGCACCAATTTTAATCTTAACGGCTTTATTCCAGGCCGGCAGAGGATAAGATCCCAGGAGCAGAAATAATAGTATGACCGGGAAAGTTTTTTTAATAAAATTCATTTTAATGTCCCGAAGTATCAAGGTCCGTTTATTTTTTGCGCAACCATTATAATGCGGCTATAATACCACAAAAGGATTAAAAATCAAATTCATCAAATATTAGACTCACGACTTTTTAGGGGTGCGCAACTTGAGCTGTTAAGTTTTAGGCATCAGGCAGTATGTTTATGCTGTATATTCAAATTATTAAAGCTTTAAGCGTTCGTAGTAAGGGCTTTTTCCCACTTATTACGAAGTCATTTAAATTTCTGCTTAATATAAGCATAAAGCCTTAATAGTTAAGAGCAGTTAGCATGAAGATGCATCCGTTTCCCGTTGACAAACAATTAGGTGCTGTTCTATCTTAAAAGATAGTTTCATGCCCTGTATCAAGATTTAATACTGTGTTACGGAAAAGATAACCACAAATCAAGGAGGCGTTTTATTTTTCCTGCCACAAGCCTCAGTAAAAGAGACCTTAAATGAAACCCAAAACTTTCAATCATGCAGGAGTTTTCGCCATGAAACAAATTCTACTCAGATTGCTCGTCCTTATGGTGTTTTTGGCATCGGCGGCCTTTATGGGCTGTGCGCATGTGGGTACCGACACAGATAAAGCAGTAGGAATAATAGCAACGAGTGAGGCTTTTAAAAGTTTCAAAGGAGAATTCGAAAATACCGAATATTATAAGAAACACAAACCAAAATCTTTGGCGGTCCTTCCGTTTGAGGGTTTAGAGGCGAAAGACTATTCCATTGATTTCGAATCTGAAAACCCCGCCGGTGTTGTACGAAGGGGGATGTACAATCACATTGCTTCCCTGCCGTTCAGAGATCTGGAGCTTTACAACACCGACAAACTTCTCAAGAACGCCGGCTTTATGGATGTCCGCCAAGTCGAAGCCATCATTGCCGAAAATCCGAAAAAACTTAGGAGCATTTTAGGGGTGGATGCTGCCGTTACCGGACACGTAACCCACTTTGATCGGATATTCGTGGGAATTTATTCCCAGATAGCCGTGGGTGTCGAGGTTAATATGTGGGATCTAAAGACCGGCAATCTTTTGTGGCGAGCCAAACACGTCGCCCGGGCGCACGCCGGTGGTATATCCGTCAGTCCCATCGGTCTTATAGTGGCTACTGTTGCCTCTGTCTGGAACCTGCGTGCCACCGAAATGATGAGCCAGACAGATGATCTCTTCCGGGAGATTATTTCAACCATCGAGTTGCCGGAATCAGAACGAGTTGCCCAGGTACCCCCGCCGCGGATCGATATGTTTGCCGCCATGAATACCGGCAAGCCGTTTACGATGGGGAAAAAAGTCGCCTTTCGACTCATCGGCGACCCTAACAATTCGGCTTATGTGGATTTGGGCGATTTCAAATCAGGCATCGAACTTGCTCCCGTACCCGGCAATGTGAAGCAGGCATTGCAGACCGAGGTGCTGGAGGCCATCAAAAAGAACTACAAGGATACCGGCCATACGCTGACCCCGGAACTCCTTGCCGCCGTTAAAGAGGAGATGGCTTCACGTGAAATCTATGAAGGCACATACACAGTGGAACCCGGAGAACAGGCTTACGGAATAATGGCTAAAGGATACCTGGTCAGCCCGGCAGGCACCCAGGGAACCGCCCTTGATGTCGCTAATATTGTGGACATTGACGGCCTTCCGCCCCAGCCTGTCAAGGGTCTGACAGCAGAATCTTTGGACAACAAGATAAAATTGAGTTGGTCTCTGAACCCTGAGGACGATCTGACCGGGTATGAAATATGGTTAAGCTCAACGCCGCTTAGCGGCTACAGCCTGGCGGCAGAAAGCGAAAAAAATGAAGCTATCATTGAAGATTTGTCTAATTTTACCAAGGTTTACGTCCAGATCAGAGCTTTTGATAAGGCGACCAATGCCGGCGATTTCAGCAAGTACATCGAAGCTGTACCCCTGCCCGAAGCGGGTCTTTATGATCTGCCGCAGCCGGGGCCGGCTTTGAGCGGAGTTGTCGCGGCAAAAATTCTGCTTGTGGCCGACAAAAATCCCTATACGGTGCTTTCCGATTTAACGATCAAAACCGGCGGTGTGCTCTACCTCGAGCCCGGTGTCAAAATTTTATTTGCCCCGGATACGGCCCTAAAGGTCGTCGGCGGTGACTTTCTGGCTTACGGCACGGGCAGCAAGCCCATCCATTTTGCTCCACAGACAAGCACAAGTGAACCTGGATCCTGGCAGGGAGTTATCCTGGAAAGTGCCAAGCGTTCCGTCCTGCGCCATGTAACAATTGAAGGGGCTGCAACCGGTCTGACCATAGACAACAGCGCTCCGTCTATCGTTTCCGCGACTGTTACCCGCAGTTCGCAAGCCGGCCTATATCTAAAGGATAATGCCAAACCGAATATCTCTTGCTCGAAATTTGCGGGCAACGAAGGCCAGGGTGCCATTGTGATCGAGGGCGAAGGCCTGGCACCGGTAATTCGCAATAATGTTTTCAAAGACAACCATCCGTTTCAGGTTCAAAGCTATACCCCTTTAGAGATCGATCTTACGGGCAACTACTGGGGCCGCTCCGATCCCGAAGCAGATTGGTTTCTGGGTGCAGTCGTGTGGAAACCGGCACTGGCCAAACCGACCGCGCCCTGCCCGATAAGATAAGCAAAGTAAAGCATGGAGGTACCTATGAAATCCGGTGTCAAATATAGATGGCTTGCCCTGATAGTTGCGGGCACACTTTTTTTCTGGCAGCCCTGCCAGGCCCAGAACCCTGCTATGGAACGAGTAGGGGATCACGGAACCATTGACTGGGTCGGGCAAAAAGTAACTGCCGAAGGAATCGGAGCTCCTCCACAAAAATATTTTGGTAAACCCCAGGCCCGTCCACTGGCTCTGCGCGCCGCCATTACGGACGCTCGCCGCAACCTTTTGGAAGTTATCAAGGGCGTTCACATTGATTCTATTACCCAGGTGCATAACTATATGGTTCAGGACGACACCATCATTTCAAGGGTCCAGGGTATTGTTAAAAATTCAAGCGTGAATGACAAACAGTATATGTCCGATGGTACGGTGGAGGTGGTCGTGAGCATGCCGCTTACGGGTCCGTTGGGAGAGGAACTTATCAATATTGCGTCCCAGCCACCGGGACCAGCCGCGGGGGTGTTGCCCTCGCAAGAGGTGGACGCGCGTATCCGGGGTTTGGAGGATCGCGTCAGAGCCCTGGAAGACAAGCTGGCCGGTTTAAAACAGATAAATTACCAGCAGGAAGAGATGATTCTGGTCTTTAAGCGGTTCGTGGAAGCCTGGATGGATTATACGGCCAGCCGTCCCATGATGATTCAGGCCGGTTATGCTTCGGAGGATAAACTTGCAAAGCTGAATAAAAAATTCGATGATCAGGAAGCCCGTCTTGCAGCACTTGCCTCCAGACTCGATAAGATGACCGGTCGTTTGTCGAAGCTGGAGTCTGCAGCCCAACCTGCCCCCCCCATCAAGGCCGCTAAATCCAAAACCGAGGTTATCTACTCCGGACTGGTGATCGACGCCCGGAAGACTGGTTTTAGGCCCTGTCTAAAGCCTGAAATTTTTGCAAAGGGAGAGTTGCTTTACCCTGGTGATTATATTGATATGCCAAAAGTGGTCCGCCAAGGCTATGTCCGCTATTATCGCCAAATCGGACGAGCCCAGCAAAGCGAGCGCGTCGGCAAACTACCTTACACCATCAACGCCAAGGGAACCTGGAAGGGCAATCGCAGCCTGGAAGTCGGTGGCAAAGCCTACAGTACGCTGAAACCTATTATGGATGTTCCGGATGCCTTTCTGGCCACCGGCAAAGTGGTGATAGTTTTTTAACGCGTAGCGGTAATTATTATATTCCACAAAATATTAATTGAAAAAATACGGTTCATAAAGGAAGGCACAAGGAGGTATTATGAAGAGTAAGTCAATGTTTGCTTTGATAATTGTGGTTCTGCTTGTAATTCCCCTCATTGCATATTCAGATCAGGGGCAGGACTTCATTGAACATGGAGACAAAGGCGTCATTAACTGGAGCAGGGGAATTGTCCAGGCCACAGGTATCGGGGCTCCTCCAGAAAAATTGTACGGCAAACCGAATGCCCGCCCCATGGCTTTAAGGGCGGCTAAGCTGGATGCCTATCGTAACATTCTTGAGGTGCTTAAGGGTGTCAGGATCGACAGCACCACAATAGTAAAGGATTATGCCGTTGAAAGCGACATCATTATGTCCAAAGTCGAGGGTATGGTCCAGGGTGCCGAGGTTGTCAAAAAGGAATATCTTTCTGATGGTACTGTGGAAATTACGATGCAGATGGCTTTGCGAGGTGGATTTTCTCAACTGGTTCTGCCCGCAGAGATCAAACCGCTGGAGTCGATTAATCCGGTGATGCCGCCTCAGAGTTCATCGGCGGTCTATACCGGGCTGGTGGTCGATGCCAGAGGGCTGCACGCACGGCCTGCCATGTCTCCGAAAGTACAGGATGAAAATGGTCAGGAAGTTTACGGGTCAGCGTTTGTCAGCCGTGAATATGCTGTGCAGCAAGGTATGAGCGGGTATGCCAAAGACGTTGCCGCCGCCCGCACAAATCAGAGGGTTACAGATAATCCCTTGGTGGTAAAAGGATTGAGAGCAGAAGGCGCCGGAAACAGTGATATTGTAATCAGCAATGCGGACGCATCCATGCTCAGAAGCGCGTCGGAAAATCTTTCTTTCATGAAAAAATGCCGGGTTATGATTGTAGTTGACTAACCTGATTCAGATCCGCCGGAGGCGGAAAACCAAAAACGTTTGCCACAAAGGCACCAAGACACAAGCCGACTTCGCCATAGTAGCCTTAGCTACGACGGCTGAAAGACATAAATGTCAGTAATCAGTAATCAGTTATCGGTTATCAGTAATCAGTTTTCCCTTACTGATCACTTCTCACTGATGACTGCTCACTTGTGACGGCCTTGGTACCTTACTTGCCCACCATCCGTAAGGCGGGGTGGCAATGAAAGAAAGTTTTGACATAAAATTACAAGTTCTACATTTAAGGAGGAATTATGGTTTCCAGAAAATTATTTTTTATCATTGCCGGCATCTGCATATTTTTTCTGTCTGCCTGCGGGCCGAAGGCAGTGGCGCCGGAAGCGGAGTTTGATACTCCCGCACACCATGTCAATAACGGCCATAAACTGCTTAAGTCAGGCAAAATTGATGCAGCCTTTCGTGAGTTTAACCGGGCCAAGGAGCTGGATCCAAAGCATTCGCCGGCTTATGTGGGCCTTGGTCTGGTGCAAGGCGTGAAAGGTGAATTCGACAATGGCTTTAAGGCTATGAAAAAGGCGCAGCGATATGCCAATGGCAAAGAGCAAAAAGTTGCCGTCAATGTCGGGTACATGCGGCTTTATATTATGGGCGGGGAAAAGGTGAAAAAGAATTGGCTACAAGAGGTAACTACCAGATTTAACAATGCGATCGGATACATCTCTGACCTGCCGGAACCGTATTTCTACATGGGGGTTGCTTATAAAAACTCGTACAAATTCCAAAAGGCGGCCGCTAATTTCACCAAAGTTCTTGAGCTTGATAAAGGCTTGGTTGCCGAAGCGGACAAAGAATATGCTATTGTTCAAAAAATCCAAAGAGCAATGCCCGGTTCCGTGGTTGGGAAAAAAATTGCACTGCTTGAAAAAATCACGCGTGCAGATGCTGCGGCTCTTTTTATTGAAGAGCTTGAAATCGATACCCTTTTCAAGAAACGAACACCAAAGAAATACGATACCGCTTTTCAGGACCCGACAAAAAAATTTGCGGCCGGCGAATACGTAAAAACTCCTCCGGCAACTGATATTGAGAATCATGTTCTCAAAGCAGATATTGACGCGGTCATTGCCATCGGGATTAAAGGACTGCAACCCGGTCCCGACCATACCTTTCAACCCGACAAAATCATAACCCGTGCTGAATTTGCCATGATGATTGAGGATATCCTGATCAAAATTACCGGAGATAATGGGCTTGCCACCAAGTTTATCGGCAACGCATCACCATTTCCGGACTTAAGAGCCGATCTTCCGTTTTTTAATGCTGCCATGGTCTGCACCACGCGCAATATACTGGAAACTAAAGATGTCGCAACCGGTGAGTTCGCTCCCATGGAACCGGTTGCAGGCGCAGAAGCCCTCTTGAGCATTCGGGCCTTGAAAACACAACTTTGATTAATTCATAAAAAGACGAATTCATCACGTTTTAGGTATTAAGATTTAGGTTTTAGTAAATTAAATTTGATTTATTT
>JAQYVG010000172.1 GCA_030145595.1 Desulfobacterales bacterium
AAACCCTATGCCGAAGACCTGCCGACCTGCAAATATTGTCATAACAATCGCATGTATAATCCGTTCCGGGGCTTGTGGGGCAATAGCGATGCCTTGTCCAAAGAGACTCTGGCCAGGTGCATGGGGTGCCATACGGAAGAACGATGGGCCAATAGATTTTATGCGCATTTTACCCATCGCCTGCGGCGCAGAAGAAATCATGCCGAAATTGTAGCCTTATGCACAAGCTGTCATGAAGATCGGGAAAAGATGGACCGCCACGGCCTCGAAAGCGTTGAGACTTACAAAGATACGTTTCATTGGGCCCAGGTAAAATACGGGGTTGAGGATGCACCCGATTGTATTGACTGCCATGTTCCGGTCGGTTATTCCACGCATCACATACGTCCCCAAACAGATGCGACCTCCCCGGCTAATATGGCCAATAGAGTCATGACCTGTAGCAATCAGGGGGGAATCAAGGCCTGCCACCCCCGTGCCACCACCGAGTTTGCCAGCGGCAGGGTACATGCATACGGTTCCAAAGCTAAAATTGTAGCCGGAAACAGCGGCTTAAATATAGAAAATCAGGCAAAAAATCTGGTGGCTAAACGGGCTAAAGCAGAAATTCCGGAAGATGAGATATTGCATTATAAAATATTAAAAATAGTACGGTTATTTTACCAAATATTAATCGCCTTGGTGATCAGTTTCATGTGTGTGCACCAGCTTTTAGATTATATCCGGGCCAAGAAAAGAGTGCACTGATGGATTCATCATTTTGAAAGGGTGTTAACATGGGGAATAAAGACACAACTGTTGAAGAGGTAGCCGACGGCTTCGGGATTGAGTGGGCAGAGGACAAATTGTACTTTGTCCGTTTGAATCTTTCTGAAAGGGTACAGCATATGATTTTTGTGATCAGTTTTGTTGTGCTGGTCATTACCGGGTTTATGATAAAAATCCCCGAAGACATAGTGGCAAAACTGGGGGAGGCCGGCCAGATCGTGTTTTACTACCGGGGCATTATGCATCGCATTGCCGGTGTCATTATGATACTGGTCAGCATATACCATCTTTACTATCTTGTCTTTAAACCGGCGGGTCGGCTCTGGCTGAAGGACATGATGCCCAGAGTCAAGGACTTAACCGATATGATCGGAAATATCCGCTATTACCTGGGTTTAGCGGAAAATCATCCGGAATTCGACCGTTTCTGCTATAAGCACAAACTGGAATATGGTGCCCTATTTGCCGGTACGACCTTAATGGCCGTGACCGGTGTGCTGATGTGGTCGGAACATCTGTGGTACAAATTTATTCTGGATATTGCCACGCTTGTTCATGGTATGGAAGCCATCCTGGCCAGCCTGGCGATTATGGTATGGCACCTGTATGAAGTTCATTTAAGGCCCCATAAATTTCCGATAGATAACATGTGGATAACCGGTGTGATTGATGAAGATGAGATGAAAGAAGAATTTCCGCTGCATTATAAAAAAATCATGAATGACCCTGAACTTAAGAAAATTTATATTAAAAAATAAGGATTCTAACACCATGGCCTCAAAGAAGAAAATCCCCCAGGATGTACCAGGCACATTGGCAGATAGGGTTATTAATAAACTAACATTATTGCCGACTTTGCTGGTAAAAACGCTTTATGTCCTGCCGTTTTTATTGTTCGGCCTGTGGCTGCTGCAACTGCTTTATTTCCCCCAGATTGAGGCCAGCAAATTACTTGAGGTTGCTACACATCAAGAAGAAGAACACCAAAATATATTCAAGGAAATTTTACACCAGAAAGATCCGGTAACCCGCGAGCATTTTCACATGGTTGATGAATATATTACCGAGACGGAACATAATCCGCCGCTTTGTCTGACGTGCCATGGAACCTATCCCCACAGTAAGGAGAAAAAAGTGCGGGCGATATTAAATTTGCATACCGGTTTTATCGCCTGCGCCGTATGCCATGCCCGCAAAGAACCAGGGAATAAAAGTATTGATTTCATGTGGGTCGACCATGAGACCAGAGAGATGACAACTAAGGTCAAAGGGGGATACGGTAAATATCCGTCCAAAATCTTTCCGATACAAATTTTGGCCGGCGGCCAAAAAAAGATTTTCAGGCCGGTCGATGATAAAATGGCCCAACAGTATTTATTGCATAAGGATCAATATACTCCCGACCAGGTTGCCCAGGTAAAAATAAAACTCCATGAAGGTATTTCATCAAAACCGGTGTTCTGTTCTGATTGCCACCAAAAGGACGGTTACCTCGACTTTGCCAAACTGGGGTTTTCCACGCAGCGAATCAATCACTTGAATTCCACTGAAGTCGTCGGCATGATCGAAAAATATAAGACCTTTTACCTTCCTTCGGCGATTGATTTTGGCGTTGAAAATTCTTTTGAAAAATAAAATCGCTCCATGATTTTATAAAAACGAGAAAATGAAGAAAAATCTTTTTTCAATCTTGCCGCTACTGGCATTCTGTTTTATTGCTTTAACGGCCAATAGCTGCTTGGCCCTGGATGAAGGCGGCTGCCTGACCTGTCACCAGTACCCCGGCCTGGTGAGGCTTGCCAAAAACAACGGATTAAAAGCGCTTCATATCGATGAAGCCAAGTATTTAAAATCACCCCACGGCAAGCTGCGCTGCAATAAATGCCACACCACCATTATCAAGGTTCCCCACACCGGTGAGACCAAAGTTGACTGCACCACTGAATGTCACAAAGGCGACAAGGAAAAAAAGTTGCCCGACAATTATGCTCTAAGCGGCTTCCATAAAGAGGAACAATCTTTCATTGTCGCTTTGAAGGACAAGTCATCCTGTCGTGTCTGTCATCCTTTATACCCGCACAGTAACAATACCCTGGTAAGAGGTTTTCTTAACTTGCATGCCGGGTTTATGCTGTGCGAAGTATGTCATATCAACAAAAGTAAATTTGATAATCTAACTTATGAGTGGGAAAGCTCTAAAAATGCTGATTTCAGCGGTACGCCTTTTGGAACCTTCTATAATCCGCAAACAAAGAAAGCCCACAAATCCAAACACTTTATTTCCAGAATAACCGCCTTCGCGCCGCAAAACGGGAAAAAGCGCTCGCTGACGAACACCTGGGATACCGCCCGGGCTAAAGCTTACGTTGGCAAAGAAAAAAATTTGAAGCCGGACGAGAGAGAAAAAGAATTGGCATATTTTCACAAAGATATTGAAAAAAAAGAAATCAGCGTTGCCTGCAATGAGTGCCATTCTGTCAACGGCATACTCGATTTCAATAAACTTGGATTTGACGAGAAAAAGACAAAAGATCTGATCTACTTGAATATTAAGGGGCTGGTAACTAAATATAAAACCTTTTACTTTCCAAACCTCTTTGGGTATTAACCCGGACATTTCATGAACCATGCTGAGAAAACAACGATTTAAAAAATCTTCAACAATAAAAATTATACCCGCATATCATTTTCTCCCCTTGTTATTCTTCGTCGCCGTAACATTGATTATGGTAAAACCGGCTTGGGGAATTCGGCGAACCAATGTTAAGCACCTGTTTGACATGACGGCTAACCTCAACGCGGCCAGCGATGTCTGTGTATCAAAAGACGGGCGAATTTATGTCGTCGACGGCCTAAACCACAAAATCAGAGTTTTTAATCATCAGGGCAACTATATATCTTCCTTTGGAACAAAAGGGTCCGGAAACGGCGAGTTTAGATTTCCCCTGGGGATCGATGTTGACGATTCCGGCCAAGTGTATATCGCTGACTCCGGAAACCACCGGGTTCAGATTTTTAATCCCGGCGGAAGCTATATCGCCGAGATAAAAATACCTTCAAAAGCCGGCAAACCCTCAGATCCCACTGATGTTGTCGTTGATGACACCCGCAACAGGTGTTATATCGTAGATAATGACAACCACCGCATCCTCGTCTACGATCTTGCGACCTTGACGCTGATTGACACCTACGGTACGCCCGGTACGGATAAACGGGCATTTCGATATCCCTTTTTGATAACATTAAATAAAGCAAAGTATCTTTATATTGTCGATGTCATTAATACCAGAGTTCAGGTTTTAAATCCTGATGGGCTTTTTGTGGCCTTCATCGGTGGTTGGGGAGTTGAAAAAGGAGAATTTTTCAGACCCAAGGGCGTCGCCATTGATAAAGAGAGCCGCGTATTTGTCAGTGACAGCTATATGGGGATTATTCAGGTCTTTGATTCCAACGGGGAGTTTCACGCTGTGGTTGGTGATCCGGAAAAAGGTGCGGTAAAAAAATTCGTAACCCCCACCGGGTTGTTTATAGATAATCATAACCGCCTTTATGTTGTTGAGATGTTGGCAAATAAAGTCAGTGTCTATCATATTGAAGATGATGTTGAATGAAAAAAGGCGTTCTATATTAATACGCACACTATGCATAGAACCAACTATTTTTACATAGGTTTAGTAATGATTTCAATGCTTTTACCTGGAATCTCCCAAGCAGATGTCAAAACGCCCAAAAATCCTAACTCCGCCAAGGGATGTGCCATCTGCCACTATCGATGGATCGATACTTTCTTCATCGAAGGGAGAGGTTCGGATCTGGTTGAGTATCACTCGGAAAAGGTAGTGGCAACACCTGAAATGTGTATCTCCTGCCACGACGGCAGCGTTATGGATTCCAGGGCCAAATTGAACAATGATTCCGGCCACAAAACCAATATGAAGCCACCGGACAACATCAAGATTCCTAAAATATTTCCGCTGGATGAAGCCGGTAAAGTTCAATGTGCCACCTGCCACACGGCCCACGGAGTTCCCAGCGGAACAGATACCAAAGACTCTATCTTTATGCGAACGTCAAACACGAACTCTGCCATGTGCCGTATGTGTCACCCGGGAAGGGATGGGGGTCTTGAAACCGGGAATCATCCGGTGGGCACGGTTAATCGCAAGATTCCTAGTAAGATGATCGCCCTTGGCGCCATTGTGGGGAAGAAAAAGGATCAGGTTGTTTGCGAGACTTGCCATACGGCACATGGTTCGCCCCATGAAAACTTTTTAATTGACAGCGCCGGGGATTCCGCTCTTTGTCTGGACTGTCACCGTGACAAGGAAATTTTTACTGCCGACGGCAAACGCAAACCGTATCATGTCCTAAATGTTGTGCCTCAAAAGGCCAAAATACCTCAAAGGCTTGTTAAGCAAGGGGCGAAATTAGGCTTCGATGGCGTCATCACCTGCCAGACGTGTCATAAAGTACACAATAATAAAATAAAACAGACACTTTTATTAGTTAAAAATGACGCCAGATCGACATTGTGCCTGACCTGTCATGCGGACAAACGCCACATGACAGACACGCAACACAACCTTGCGCATTCAGCCCCCCAAGAAAAGAATCTGGATGGTAAAACAGCGGCAGAAGCCGGTGTGTGTTCAGCCTGTCATCTGCCCCATCAGGCCGCCAGAAAACTTCACACAGAAAAAAATTTTACTACACAGCTCTGTTTGAGTTGTCACGGCAAAAGGAATATTGCCAAAAAAGTTGATGTTGCCGGCGGTGGACATCCTTTGACCGTAAGCCCTTTTGAGAAAAAAGATACATATTCCGGATTAACGATCATTGATGCTGATCAGGGGAAATTAACGCTTCCGCTTTTTAACAAATTCGGCGCACGATCTAAAAAGGGATTGATGACATGTTCGACCTGTCACAACCCCCATGGGACACGGGCAGACTCAATAACAGGCAAAGCAAGAAAAGATGTTAAAGCAGATAAAACAACCTATTTCTTAAGAGAACAAGCACCGGATATCTGCGGTGAATGCCACCGCAGTAAATTTTCCATTGCAAACTCCAAACACGACCTTGCCAAGGTTAGACCCGCAAGCAAAAATACCTTAAGCCAAACACCTTCGGAAGCGGGGCTGTGCGGAAACTGTCACGTTGCCCACGGCGGGCGCAAAGGTTTTCTGTGGGCAAGGGAGCTGGAGCTGACAGAAAAAGAAGGCGGCGCCTTGGAAGATTTGTGTGTGAGCTGCCATAATGAAAAAGGTCTCGCAGGGGAAAAAGTAATCAAAGGCCCTTCACACCCGGTAGGTATCTCGCCTGTTGAAAAAGGACTAAACACTTCCCTGCCTCTTTTTGGCATGGCCGACAAAATTTCCAAAAACGGTGTCATGACCTGTGGCACCTGCCACGATCCCCATCGTTGGGACCCATTGAAAACGGTGGATGCAGGCCATTATGATATTGAGGGAAGTGCGCAAAACAGTTTTTTAAGGCTGGAAAATTCACCTGACCCCAAGCTGTGCCAAAATTGCCATACGGATAAAGCTTATGTTGAAGGGACCGACCATGACCTCAGGGTAACAGCGCCTTTTTCAAAAAATATCATGGAACAGACCCCTGCTGAATCCGGCGTTTGCGGTGTTTGCCATCTGGTACACAACAGTGGAAACCAGACCAAGCTTTGGGCACAGAGTTATGCCGACGGCAGTGACATAATGGAAAGGATGTGTAATGCCTGTCATTCGGAAGGTGGCTCTGCCAAGAATAGAATACCCCGGGTCACATCCCATCCTAAGGATAAACTCATCATTAATGCCGGGCGGGATATTAAGGGCCGGCTCGATTTCTTTCCAATTTTTCATCAAACATCCGGCAAACTCCTACCCGTAGGCGATATTTCATGTCCCTCATGCCATAACGCCCATCAATGGGATTCCAGAATACCGGCCAAAGGAAAAGGGGTTAATCTTGAAGGCAATGCAACCACTAGTTTTCTGAGATCGCAAGCGATGCGTGTATTGTGCATAGACTGTCACGGTCCGGATGCACTGTTAAAAATTAAATTTTTTCACGATCCCTCTAAACGTACAAACTAAGAGGTTAAGGCTCTGATAAGTAAATATCCCGGCCCAGAGGACCAGGCTTTGGGTTACCCCTGGAAGGGGATGTTTTAATGTTGAATGGGTTAAATACGAAATTCGAATATCGAAATCCGAAACAAATCCTAAATTCGAATGATCAAATGATTAAAACTAGCAAGATAGTATTCATTACATAACGGTGAATTTGTTTGGAACATTAAAATTTTGGTCATTAGAATTTGTTTCGTATTTCGGATTTCGTGCTTCTAATTTTGTGTCAATTTATTTCGGCAGAGCCATAGAACTCTGACCTGGCCCAAAGAACCAGTTTTTTCAGGACTAATTAAATGGAACTTCTGATTTTTTTTACTATTCTTTTTTACATACCGAGCACAGCGGGCTACGTTTTTTATCTTTTCTTGCAGCAAGACCGTCTGTATCGGGCTGGATATTATCTGCTGATAGCAGGCTTTTTGTGCCATTCGGCGGCTGCCGGTTATGGGACGGTACTATCAGGGCACATCCCGGTTCATAATCTGCGCGGCACCCTTTTAATT
>JAQYVG010000173.1 GCA_030145595.1 Desulfobacterales bacterium
ACTCATGCAGCTCACCCTACCGACGGCCAAGGAGATGGGGATCAAAAATCGACTCGACCCGGTGCAGAGCATCAACGGCGGGGTCAAATATCTCAAGAAGCTGTACGATCGCTATGAAGACATTCAAGGATTCGACCGCATGCTTTTCACCCTGGCCAGTTATAACGTGGGCCACGGGCATGTCCTCGACGCCCAGAAAATTGCCAGGCAAAAAGGCCTCGACCCCAACCGTTGGTCTTCGTTGGAACAGACGCTGCCTTTGCTGCGCCAGCCTAAATTTTATAAACATACGACTTACGGATACTGCCGGGGAACCGAGCCTGTCCGCTTCGTCCGCAGGGTCTTAACCTACTATGATATTTTGAAAAGAGAGAGTATTGGTTAGTGCCCATCCATAAATGGTCTTTTTGCCCAATCTCAGCGGGACTTAGTGCTCTAATTCGTAAGTTCGATGACGTATTTTTTTATTCCACAGTGATATATGTTTTTGCTTTCCGCCCTTTTATCCCGCTGTAAATAGCGGGGTTCAGCGGAAAGCAAAAAAAACAAATTCTCTACGAACTCTGCGGCTCTGCGGTGATTATAAATTATCCAATTATAATACGATACCGTATTGAAGAATACGTGTACTTAGGTCGCTGAAATGCCTGACATGCGCTTTAGTTCATCGGCAAGCAGGATCCGGCAATACCGGCAAAGCTGATCAGACTTGCGATCCACATCTTTGATGCTGCGGCAGTAATGCATAATGCAGGCGTGATCCTGACAATGGCGCAGATCAAATGTATGGCCCAATTCATGAATGGCTTCCTTGACAACGCGCCGGCTAAAGCTTTCAACGGAGCTCATGGCCAGGCCTTCATTGAGCCGGTGTGTTGATATGATGCAGGTTTTCCCCCCTAATTGTGCCTCTCCATAAACGTGGGTCAAGATAGGAATAAACAGGTCTACACGGGTGATGGCAAGGATTTTGACAACCCCGGCCGGCGCCAGGCCGGCCAGTTTTTCAAGAATTAAAGTCGAATGGTACTGGCTGCGGCCTGTATCCAGAGCAAACTCCACATCCTGCAAAAGAGATTTTATTGAGGTTCGATAGCCGAATATTTTCTGGATATCCTTGACAACCGGGTTCAAAAGCTCGGGAGCTAGCTCTTCGACCGGAGAAATCAAAATGCTATGTTCGGATAGGGTATTCAAGCCGGCTTGTTTATTTGGTAGCGTTTGATTTTGCTATACAGGGTGGAGCGATCAATGCCAAGAATTTTGGCACTCTGGGCGATATTCCATTGGTTCTCATCGAGTGTGTGAACAATATGGGACTTTTCAATTTCTTTAAGGGTGTTGCCGTGGGGAGCCGCTAGATGTTCAGGACGAAAAATAGGCAAATCTTCCGGTTTAATGTCGCGGCTTTTGCTCATAACCACGGCCCGTTCAATGGCATTTTCCAATTCTCTTACATTGCCCGGCCATTCATAAAGCATCATCTCATCCATGGCCTCTCTGCTGACCCGGTCTATGTTCTTGTTGGTTTCTTGTGCATAACGGCGGATGAAGTGTTCGGTGAGCAGCGGAAGGTCTTCTTTGCGTTCGCGCAGCGTGGGCATGCTAAAGGCAATCACATTCAGACGGTAGTATAAATCTTCTCTGAATATTCCAGCCGTAACGGCTTCTTCGAGGTTTCTGTTGGTGGCGGCAATGACACGGAAATAGGCTTCAATGGGCTGGGTGCCGCCGACTCGATAAAAGATGCGGTCTTCTAACACCTGCAAAAGATCAATTTGCATTCTCATGCTGATTTCACCGATTTCATCCAAAAAGAGAGTGCCGCCGTGGGCCAATTCCAGACGGCCCTTTTTAGTTTCTATGGCATCTGTAAAAGCCCCTTTCTGGTGGCCGAACAGCTCGCTCTCCATGAGGTGCTTGGGAATGGCACCGCAATTGACAACTACAAACGGTCCGTCACAGCGGGGGCTGTTGGTATGGATGGCCTTGGCCGCCAATCCTTTGCCGGTACCGGTTTCACCTGTAATCATAACCGTGGAGTTCGTGGGCGCAATATCCTGTATCAGGTCGAAGATTTCCTGCATGGATTTGGACTGGCCCACCATGCTCTCGAAGCGGGTGCGGTCCTTATATTGCTCTCTATGATAGAGGATTTCACGTGCCTGGGCTTGATGTTCGGTGATCTTGTCAATGAGCACCCCCAAAGCATTGGGATCAAAAGGCTTGAGGAGATAATCAACGGCTCCGTTCTTCATGGCCTCAATGGCTGTGGAAATGGATCCGTAGGCGGTAATCATAACCACGGCTACATCAGGATCACTTTCTTTTACCTGTGTTAAAACATCCAGCCCGCTCATTCCTTCCATCTTGATATCAACCAGCAGGATCTCAAAGTGGTATTCTTTTAATTTTTGCAGCGCTTCTTCACCGCTGGCAGCCGTTTCGACAGCGTGGCCGTCGCGTTCAAGCCATCCGGCCAGAGACTCTCGCATGATCAGTTCATCATCGACGATAAGGATTTTAGTGCTGTCCATGTGGACCTCCATCTTGTGATAGCCCAACCGACGACTGTTTTATGGGAAATCTAATCGTAAAGGTCGTACCTTTTTCCTGGTCTGATTCCACAAAAATAGTACCGTCGTGCTCCTCAATAATGCCGAAAGCAACGGAAAGCCCGAGTCCGGCCCCTTTACCTTTTTTTTTGGTGGTGAAAAAAGGTTCGAAAATTTTAGAAAAATTTTCCTGTGGTATGAAAGAATTGGTGTTGTGTAAACCGACAGCAATCTTATCGGTTTTCGGCAGATGCCGGGTTGTAATGCTTAAAATCCCTTCGCCGGCGGGTTCAACAGCTTCAGCGGCATTGGAGATGATATTCATAAAAACCTGTTGAAGCTGATCTTCTGAGCAGACAATATCCGGCATCTTTTGGTCAAGATCCACTTCAACCTTGACGCCGCTGATTTTCAGAAGATTCGAATTCAAGAAAAGCGTTTTTTCGATCAACCGGTTAAGGTTCAGCTCGTTAAATTCCATCTTGGATTCTCGAGCAAAAGAGAGCAGGTTAGATACAATGCGGCTGATTCTGTTAGTTTCGGTTTCCATCAGGTTCAGATAGCGGTCGAATGAATCAAGTTCTTTCAAATTAAGGGCTTCTTCTGCAATAATCCTTTGCATCAGCTTGGTCAGGTTTAATATTCCGGCAATGGGGTTGTTGATTTCATGGACCATTGAAGCCGACAGCTTGCCAAGAGAGGCCATCTTGTCTTGATGCAACAGTTTATCATGAGTTTCTTTCAATTGCCGGGTTCTTTCATCAACCATCTGCTCCAATTGCCGGGTTATTTCTTCCTCTTTTCTTTTGTGCTGGGTAATATCACGGCTGATATGGATAAACTTGGAGATTTTGCCGTCTTTTTCCCATATGGGGTAAACGTTGACTTCTATATGGCGCTGTTTTTGGTCTGATCCAAGCCGGGTGCGGACCTGGCGGCAATGATGTTTGTTGCGTATGACTTCGTTTAAGGGGCAGGGGAGTTCTTTGCTTTTGCAGGGCTGGTCAATTTGCTGAAAAACCTCATAGCATTTACGGCCGATAGCATCTTCGTAGGTAAAACCCATTTTTTCCAAAAAGGCCTGATTGGCTTCGGCGATCTCCAATTCCGGCGTAATCACGGTGATAAAGTCCTCAATGCCGTTGAAGATGGTCTCAACTTCCTCATTTCTGATTTTAAACTTACGGGCTTGAGCCTCAATGGCTTCCCAGAAGATTTTAAAAACGTAGTATCCCATAACACGGATATTCAAAGGCCGGGTTTTTATGATATCCTCGAGCACATCCTGTTCAGGTGTCAAAGTGATAATGAGGTGGATATTGTAGCGCGGGTCATACAGTTGGTGATAGTTGTTAAAGGTCAGCAGGCCACGCTCCTTGGCGAGCACCATGCCCGGAGCCTCGGGATCAGGGTCTGCCACGGCCATAATAAAGGCAAAAGCGTCTTCTTGCATAAAATCGAAGGAGGGTTTTGCAAGCATTTCCTTGCATAGTTCTCCCCCGCCGACAAGACCGATGTAGATTACCGCAGGCTCTTGATTCTGCAACAACAACGTTTCTTTTTCCATTTTTAATCCGTTGTCTAAATTTTTCTGTGTTTTACGCAATTTTTAAGTGTTATCATGAGGGGGGATCGGTTGCAAGACTGTTTTTTGTTATTAGCTCAACAGGTTATACAGTGGAGTTGTAACTTCTCAATAACCCGGGGAAAAACCCTGAAGCCCGACGATTTTCTAAACCCTAACTTATTGAGAAGTTACCCGGATTTAACAGACCAAACAAAAGGGCACCCCTTCGTTAGCGACGAGATGCCCTTTTAAAACCATGTACTTCAGTTGTTTAAACGATTTACGCTTTTTCGACGTTCTTTGCTGCCGGTCCCCGGTCCGTCTCTTCCACTTCAAAGGTTACCTTTTCACCTTCTTCGAGGGTCTTGAAACCAGGCATAGTAATGGCGGAGTAATGAACGAAGATGTCTCCTCCCTCTTCTTGTTCGATAAAGCCAAAGCCTTTTTTGTTATTAAACCATTTTACGATCCCATTTGCCATAACTTTACTCTCCTTTGTAATACATTACCATAATGGTTTCAAACTTCAGATCATCGCTTTTCGAATGCAACGCTCCATAGCATGAAACCGGGCTTACGCAAACAGATGCATACTTTAACATCCTTTTTTACTGATAATTTTATTATTTGAAGTTATTGCCAATGTCAAGTGGTAATAGAAATCATCTATGTTGGAAGGCAGAATCTACAGATTCCATCTAATTACGCCCGCTTGATAATCGATGGTGAAATTTACGTATTGAAGCAGATCCATCCCTATCAGATTGTCAGGGGCATCCCATATCGCAATACGGTGGTCCTTTAACTCAAGCGGTCCTGCTTTTATCCTTGATATCTTAACCCAGCGACCCTGGCTAACATTCGTTACCCCCAGTATTCTCGCAAACATAGGTGTCACAGACGTTTGTGCCGCACCCGTGTCCAGTACGAACAGCTTGCTGAAAGTTTGACCTTTGTAGACAATATCAACAGGAAGCAATACCCTTACGTCTTTTATGATAGCCTTGGTTTTTATCTGATACTGTGTACTGTGAGCCGGGTGGTTGCCCCACCTGATCACGCCTGCCTGGTAATCAACGGAAAAGGGTGTGTCCTTGAGCAAATCCATGCCCAGAATGTTCAGACCTTTCAATTTCGACCACCCCTTTTGGTTCGAATGCAGAATAAGAATTTGATGGTCCTTGCGCTCAATCGGTCCCACCATTATGCTGGACACTTTGAATGCGGATGCAGACACTTTGACACCAGCGAGAGAGCCACTACCTGTAAACGGTCTCTTTTGTACTTGCAGTTTCTTGGCGAACTCCTGTGATACGACTGTGTGGGTTGCACCGGTGTCCAGTTCAAACAGGGTCTTAAAAATTTTTCCATTATATACAATCTTGACAGGCACCCGCATGTGTTGGCCCATGACAAACTTGGTCTCCGTCGGCCTCTGCGTAGGAAGATCGATACGGGCTAAAGACTTTGTCTGCGAATCTGCTTTGTCAGCACCCATCGGCTGTTGATCGGAAAACTTAGCAAGGTCATTCTCGTCCACTCCAGAGTAGGCTTTGGCACCAAAGTTAGCAGTACTCAAACAAACCAATAACGTTATAATAATAAAAATCCTTGTAAAACTCATAAGTTCCAGGCCTCGGAATAATAACGGTTGCACTGAAAATTTTTGACAAAACGCTCCATTGCTAATCAAATAGCCGGCTTCCAGGGTGCAGAGGTTGATCTTTTCATAAAATCGTAACACGATTTTATTGTAGATCTTATCGACCCAAAGAAGATGTTACTTAAGAAGTTTGAGAGGGAAACGGATAAACGGTGATATTTGGTGTTAAAGGTTTTTGGGTCGGATGGTTCTGATATAATTATGAAAAAAGGGGATCTTTTGGATAAATGGTGAGTCTTTAAAATAGCTGCGAAGATCTGCAGGATCTTCAATGTTTCTATTATTTTATCTTAGCTTTTTCATCCTATTGAGTGCTTTCTGCCGTGCCGCTTTAATGTCTTCTCCACGCACTTCTGCTTTGCGTGCAGCCCAAAACTGCGCCTCTTCCCTGTCACCTGTGTACACCCCGCACCACATCAGCCCCGACATGGCACCAAGGCCGTGGGGATTGCTCCGCAGCGCCCGCAGAAACGATTCTTTCGCAGCCCTGTAATCCTGGTTGCGGTAGAGTGCCCAGCCCAGAATGTCTTGCGACATGAAAGAGTTCGGGGCAACGGCAACGGCCTTTTCAAAAAGACCTGAATCGATTTTCCCCTTTCCGCCATAAGCAGAATGTAGATAGAACGCTTCAAGCGCGCGCCCTAAAATATCCATCCCTTGCATCGATATCGTTTCAGTCCATAACGCCGATTGTACCTGCTTGGCAGGAAAAGGGTGCCCGCAGGCTGCCAAATGGTCCAGAAATATCCGGCGAAATTCGACAAGGCCGTCCGAGCAAGAAACCAGGATACGTTTTGAAAGACTCTGTTCATTATCGGCGGCATCAAATAAAAAAACGGTCGCGAACCGATCGCCCGCCTTTCCGTACAGCCAAAAGCGTACATTCTGCTCCGTGCTGACCTGATGTAAATCGACCAAAACTTCCTTTTCCCGGCAGTACGCTTTCAGGTCTGTTTTTTCCGGAAATATTTTTTTTACCCTCCAGCCGAACCAGCATTCTTTCAATCCTGTGTGAAGGACCATCACATTTCCCAGAAGAAAATGAAGCGCAAGACCCACCCCGTTAAAATCTTGCAGAGAATCGGGTTGAAAAGGAAGTACAATACATTGTGGACGGTTCTTTATTTTTCCGCTTTTACTCATGTTTAATCCTTTATATGCCAACACTATATCTTATATAATTTTGTTCCGCCCCGAACTGGTCTTAAATTCACGATGTCTTGCAGAATGTACACCAGGTGATTTATTGGGTCAATAGCAGTCTCGTTTCAAATCATCACCCGTACCTGAATGCCGAAAACCCGGTTTGCACGCCTCGGCAGCCGGGTTTTTTAATGCCATGAATTTTCGCTTTTTACCCTGATTTTCGCAGGGGTTGTAATCCTGCTGCCGGTGGGGATATGATGCTCAAGGCACGGAAGGTTGTTACGTTTACAT
>JAQYVG010000174.1 GCA_030145595.1 Desulfobacterales bacterium
ACGCCGTAGCCCTCGAGATTTCTTAAAAAGTTCTCTACCCAGTTGACCAGCAGGGGGTCACCTGCCGGCACGGCAACTCCAATGGCTTCATAGGTCAGTGGCGTTAAAATGGAAAGCAATCCTGCATCAGGGTGGCGCATTACAGATACGGCACAAATCGGATAATCCGCCACCATGGCATGGACCTTGTCTTTGAGAACCATATCCACGGCCTCATCATAATTACTGGTTAACACTACTTTGGCCAGGGGGATGGCCTTTTCTACAAAGACCTGACTGGTGGATCCTTTAAGGACCGCCAGCGTTCTGTCGGAGCTGTTGATTTCAGAGGCTTCCGTTGCCGCAGCGATAGTTTTTATTTTGGTCAGAAATGCCTTGCCGGTAGTAAAATAGGGCCCCACGAACGCCACATTGAGGTTTCTTTTCCCGGTAATGGTCATCCCGGACAACACCATGTCGACCTTTCCAGATTCGAGTGCCGGCAGCAGTTCGGAAAAGGGCATGGCTTCAACTTTAAGGTTTACGCCCATGGCTTCGGCCATATATCCGGCAATATCGATTTCAAAACCGATGATCTCTCCTTCTTTGGTCGTCATGTTCAGCGGCGGCATGCTGGCGGCAGTACCCACCACCAGTTCTCCCTTTTTCACAATACGGTCCAGCACCGGTGCGGGCGATACGTTTGCGGTTGTCTGTGCCGTATGGGCGCATGCGGACAAAAGGATTAAGGCCGAGAACAAAACAACAATTACGCGTAATTTTTTCATGTGATTTCTCCTTTTTGATGAAAGCTATCATCACCTGGCTTTTTCAACTCTAGTCACTTTACCACCCTTGATGTACAGGATGTAGTGATAGCTGCCTTTTGAATAAGTCCACCTTTCATTCTTCACAGCGTCTTTTCTTGAACCGGAAGGTCCTCCATAATCAAATCCTAAGGTGGATCTTGCTCTGGGTTCACCGCAGTTGTCCCAGACCGCCTCTTTGTATACCCCGGCACGGACGTATAAAGAACCGCACCGAAACCCCTGAGCATACGCGGTACCGTAAATCGCTACTAAAAAGGGTGTCAGCAACAAAACCATAATGAATCGCTTTCTCATGTTTTCCTCCTTATATTTTGAAATATTTTTTTACAAGGTCAGATTCGTTGGTTTTTACTATATACGCACTACACATAACACGCAACCAACTATTAATAAATATGGTTCTTCTCCAATTTAGTTGGAGAAGAACCATAGCTTGCCGGAGCATATCAATCCTCCAAGCATGGCGAAAAGCAATGATACCATCGTACCGCCAAGCACTAAAAACCTAACGGTCTCAATTCATGCGAACTATTTATATAATCGTTTTTTTAGATTTTTTCCAGCATCTTTTAGGTGTTCGACGGGTTCTTTAGCCACATCCTTTACGAGTCCTTTGATTGGAGCTGCGTGGATTTTGGGATCCTCCAGCGGTCCTTTGATATTGATATGCATTTTGGTCAACCTTTCTGCCGTTTGACCAACAATCGGTATAAAACCAAGCGCTTTATCAACTGTTTTAAAAGGTACCAAGATCGCCTCTATATTCAGTTCCTGATTGATAAGATCAAGCGTGCCTTGACTGTTTACATTCATGGCCTCACTGTCGAAATCCAAATTGTTGAGATTCAGCGTGCCTTTGGCAAATGAAGCTTGGGTTTTTATGCTCTTAAAGGGAATACCCTTGCTGGAGAATTTTTCGATCATCCTGCCCGAAAAAATTTCTCGGATATGCCTCGTTGAAAGTATTTTGGCGAAAAACTCTCCCCCTTTACCAATCTTATTTAAACTCCCGGGCCCGATCTGTGCATTCAAGTCTCCGTCAAGGCCGGCAAGCAACTCTTTGCTGCTGCCGGTGCGACCCCGCAACCGACCTTTAAGAGACATGGGGCCATTGAGCGGCAATTTGTCAATCCCGAGAAGTGGGGCAACCTTTTCCAACGGTAATGCGTTGATATCCGGATTCACTGAAAATGGAATGTGGTCCAGATTCCGCAGGTCGGCAGAGCCTTTCGCTGTGATGTTCCCGTCATCGGTGTCAATATTTATGTCATAGTTTTTGATTACACCGAGTTCATAGAGGAGGTTCAGTTTCAAATTCTGAAATTGAAACCCCGTATATTGGCCGCGATCTGCCTGCACCTGAAGGTCTGCGGTTAGCTCGCGGGCCAACGGCGGCAGTTCAGTACCCCCATTTTTTTCTTGCGGCACAGGTTTTTTTTCCATCCGGCCCTCTTTAGTCTTGGAAGGTTTTGACGATGGCTTTGAAGCTTTGTCCTGCGGCAGCAAGCGGTCCAAATTCAGATCGGACGACCTGACAAGCAGTTGTACTTTGGGCTTCACGGGATTTGATATATGTCCCGACAAAGCGATATGCTGGTCATTTACCAGCATGGTCATGGTCTTAATATTGGCAGTGTTGCCGTTTAGCTCTATTTCGGCATTTCCCTTTGCAACAGTCAGGTCAGACGCGGCCATCTGGAAACCTGCGTTGCGGGCTGTCACGGTTCCGTTGAGCCGACTTTTGGCAGGAGTGGAATACGGAACATGCACATCTAAATCCATATCGAGTGTGCCGCCTAATTTCAAATCTTTCAATGCAGGCAGCAATTCTGCCAGATGGGCTAAATTCAGCTGCCTGGCATACGCTTTGGCAGAGACCAGCATCTTGGGTGTTCCAAGGCCCAAAAAATCTCCGGACAACCGAACCGGTGCCTGATTGATCCTCGCAGTGATATCTTGCGCAGTGATATTCATTGTTTTGCTTCGGTTAAATTTGATTGCGCCGTAAAGGTTATCCATAACTACACTTGCAGGATGGGCTTCTGCACGAACATCCTTTAACACCAACAGACCGTTTGCCGCCCATTTTTTTGGCTCGCGCTGATCATAATCAACACTCATATCGATTTCGGCCGATCCCGTTAGACTTTTCAGTCCGTGCTTCATGAGTATCTGCTCGACGCTTGCATTACTGATTGCGACCACCCGCATTAGCCCTTTGGCTCTTAAAGCTACTTTTGGTTGATCGGCAATACTTGCAGCCCGTATGTTAATGGTCGGCAGTGAGAGAGGCCCGAGCTTGACCTGCATGTTGTCGGTAGACAGCACATTATTTTCAAGGTTCACCCGGCCTGTTATTCCTTCAATTTTGGGCAAAGAGAGAGGGAGAGGCATTGTGATATCATTCAAACTGGCGGCTAGTTTCACCTTTGGCAGCAGACGGGCGGGATCCTTTAGCAGCTTAGCAAGATGGATTTCGGGAAGAAGCACTTTGTTTAATGTAATATTGCCGCCGCCCTCACATATCTTTCGAATGACATCCGCATGCGTTCCAAGCAGCTTCCAAGGAAGCACGGGAATCAAATCGACCAATGGTAAATCAGATGAAAATTCAACACTTTTGATTACCGGATCTTTGCTCCAGCTATGTACAGCGGCCTGGGCGTCCAATGAAAGGTTGCCGAGCTTTAGCCCTAATTTTTCTACTGTTAAATCGTATGGATCGAGTTTTACCTGATAGATAAGTGTTGTTTTTTGTCCCGGTAGCGCAGCTTCAAACAGAGAGGGATCTTTATAGGCAATTTGGCTAAGATCGATCACCCCTTTCGCATAGTGGTTTTTGATCAGGTCACCCTCGTAATTTATTTCTAAAGAAACACTGCCGGCGAGTTGTTTTTCAAGAAGACTGTTTTTCAAATACGGCTTAACGGCCTTCATTTGCAGCGCAGTTATTAGCGCTTTCAGTTTCAGGTTGGGATTTTCAATTTTGAGGGTATCCGTCAGACCGCTGAAGCTTCCTTGAGCTTTAAGTGCTCCCAGACCGGACGTGTCTCCACCCCGCAGGACGAGGTTGAAAACCATTTCCTCGCCGGGAGCTATATGGGTTGCCGCTATGTCAACATCCTTATACACACGAACTTGCGTCTGACCGGGGATCGTTAAGGCGTCGTCGATCTCAAGTCGATCGACCTTTATAACCAACTTCTCTATTTCGATCTTAACCGGCAGCTGAAAACCGGCAGGCTTGGAGCTGGCAGCAGGCAAACCTGTATCTATAGTGCCACTTGCCTCAGACGGTGGAGCACCCGGCTGAGCTTTACCCCCTGCCTTGGTTTCCTTGTCTTTGGGCTCCGAGGTCTGTTCGTCGGCTGATCCTCGATTCTTGGGATCTTTGGCCGTGCCGGGCTCAAGCCCTATTTTAACCTCGGAGCCTTCCAGCAAAAGCTTGTTCAGCACAACCTTTTTTTTCAGCAATGAGGGAATCGAAACATGGGTATAAATTCGGGACAGTTTCACATCGCCGGGAAAAGCCGAAGCATCAATGATAGAAAATCCATCTATTTCCAGCCAAATACCGTGGGAGATGCCCCATGATATGCGGCCCAAGTTCACCTGGCCGCCTACGGCTTTCTCCACCTCAGAGACGATGAGCCTATTGTAACGGTTAAGATCTATCAACTTCGGGAAGATAAGAACGACAAGAATCAAAACGATCGCAAGAATACCAATGGTAATGCCTAATTTTCTCCAGCTGCGATCTTTCATGATATACACATTTATTTAGTTTCAATTGTTACCAGATAAATTGGAAACGTGCCTGGAAGATATTTGCCCTTCCATTAGCAACAGGCGGTGATGCTCGATCTTTAACATATGCATGGATGTAATTAAACATCATTCGAACATTTCGATTATGAATCCAGTTCAACCCTGCGGTTAAATTGTTTTCTTTGCCTCCTTGTATAATGCCGTCATTCAAGTCTACATAGGAATGTCGTAACGCAAGTTCCCAGGCGCCCCACTCGCCTTTGCTTGGATGAAAAACAGGTTGCGGCTCAACCCCTGTAAAAACACCGATTGATTTGTTGTAATTTCGATGTTCTCCAGTGATAAAGTAGCTCAAAAACGCGTAGTATCCCCAGAAATCCGGATCACCTGCTGCGTCCGCATCTAACAAAATATAATAGCACTGTCCCTGAAAAGACCATGGCCCATAAACCATTGCCAATTCGGCATTGACCGTATCCCGCCTTTTCCCGGGGATAGAACCCGTATCCACCAGCCTGTCGTCCGTGAGACGCGACTCGGGCCTGGCACGAAATTGCATCGGGGCATCTAAATCATCCTCATTGCGTAGTCCGTAACTGTAACCCAGTCCGAGATGCAACAGGGTTCTACCATCTCCCCCATACACCGGAAGGCCAAAAACTCGAGCCGTCAAGTCAAATCCATTGGCCTCACTTATTTGATCTGCACCATCTCCCACCGTCGAAAAAGAACCCGTATTTAAAAAAAACCCCGCTCCCCAGTTTATCCGCCTGTCCGGGTTTAAGCTGTCGTATCTGATGCCGATATTGCGGCCAGAACCAAAAGCCGCATCGGGCAATGCCCTTTCCATAAAGGTAACACGGCTGATGCTGGTAAGATATTCCAGCGAGAACGGTTCTTTCATGTTGCCGATTCTGATTTTCTTAAGAAAGGGGTTTTTTAGATAGCGAATCCAGATGTCCTGAATATCTCTTGTGTTGGCAAAATCAATCCCAACCTTAAAATCTACGGTATCATAGAAATTTCCAGATATAGAGACGCCTAGCTTACGAAAGAGTATATTGCTGCCGTTAAGATCAGGAAATGCGTTTTGCAGTTCATCATCGGCATCAATATCACCGCCGTCGATTAAGATTTGCGCATTGATCATAAACTTAATGTTTTCTTTGCTGCTGTCAATGCGAAAATAGCCGTCCTTCCAATAGTAGTGCCAATCTCCAAGGGGACCCCTTACGCCTGTTTCTACTCTTTCAGACAAAGCTTTGTAATAGGAATCCATGCTTTTTGTTTGCTCAGAATCGGCCAGTACCTTACTCACGGCAGTTAAGGTAAGAAAACAGGCCGCCAATACAACAACCGGGATAAAATGTCTTGATACCATAATTGATAGTGTCTTCATTGCCACACGTTATTGAAATGCCGGTTTGAGATTTTCACCATTTCGCCGCATAACGCTCATAAAATCTCCTTGATCCGGTATATTGCCGCAAGGATCAAATACCAGGCTGTTGATCCCGGCAGATTTGAGTTTTTCGACCGAAGCAGGATCGGGCGCCCCTTCCCATATCATCCATTTGGCGGGATGTTCTTTTAACATGCGCTGCAGTTCGATCCACTGGCTGTTGTTCGGAATTTCATCCGGCTCCCAGTGCACACTTTTAATGTTCAGCTTGTAGCGATTTGCAAAATAGTCATAGACAGGATGGGATGCGACCAGAGGCGATAATGGGTTTTTTGCAACAATGCGCTTCATCTTTTCGTCAAGGGCCAGAAGATCTTGTTCAAGGGCAGCGTAGTTTTTTTTGAAAAAATCTTTCGCGGCCGGTTTCTTGCGGCTTAGTGCCGCCATGACCATCCCCGCTTGCTTTGCTGCGAGATCAAAATCGAGCCACGTTGTAAAAGCGAGTGCTTCATGGGCATGTGCTCCTGCAGCGCCGTGGCTATGCGTGACAACCTCCTCTGCGGTAATTAACCGGTCTTTGAATTTCGCAGAAGTATCCACCATCTTTGACCGTGGCAAAGAAACCTTTTTCACCCACTTGGCATAGTTTGCGCCATTGAGAAGGATAAGATCAGCCTTTTGATATGCCGCTATTGTTGCGGCATCCGGCATCCAATAGGCCGGATCTTTTTCTGAAGGGGCTGGAAAAACCACCCTGGCATGATCCCCTGCGATGCGCTCGGCAAAATACTTTAAGGGATAATTGACAACGTAGACGGTGAGCTTATCTGACGTGCCGCTGCCGGCTACGGAAGTAGACGCGAAAACAGCAAAGATTACAAATGCCATGCAGAAAAAAACTATTCCGATTTTGGATTGCTTTTTCATTTTTTCTCTTTTCGCAGCTTCATTGTCTCTCGCCCGCTTCGCTCGAGCTCTCAGAGATCACAGAGGTAAATTTTTTAGTCTGATTTTTTGAGCCCCGTTAAAAACGGGACAGGCCTTCAAAATCAGACTAAATGCTCAGCCCGTTTCCTGCGGGGTATTGATTATCCTCGTTATGCCGTCTTTGAGCAAAGATTCGTTAAAATTTATCAGCAAGCCAAGCGGCTTGTTCGCCAAACGCAAGTATGTTAAGAGTTGTTTTTTGTGTACAGGCTGAACACTTTCCAC
>JAQYVG010000175.1 GCA_030145595.1 Desulfobacterales bacterium
TTCGATTGGAATCGATGGTACAACATATAAGGAGGAGAGCCGAGTCCTATAAATGGTCTTTTGGCCCAATCTTCCGTCTTCGCAATAGCTACGACGGGACAAGCTGCGTTATGCTCAAAAAAAAATAGATTGGGCCGACTTCGCCATAGTAGCTTGGCTAAGATGGATGAAAGCGATTCCTTACTGTATCCAGCATCAAGCATCGAGTATCCAGTATCGAGCATCCTGTATCAGGCTTTTAACTTATGGAAGAACTTCTAATATCACCCTATATTTTAACGGCACTGTTTTTCACAGTGGCTCTGGTGTATTCATCTGTGGGCCTGGGGGGCGGGTCATCCTATACGGCCCTATTGGCGATTACCGGCGTCAGTTATGCTGCCATTCCAACAATATCATTAACGCTCAACCTGTTTGTTACTTCAGTCGGCAGTTTTAATTTTATTCGGAGAAAGCATGCCCGCCTGGGGCTTATTTTACCGTTTTTTGTTTCCTCGGTTCCCATGGCTTATCTGGGTGGATCTCTCAAACTGCCCAAAGGGGTTTTTTATTGGATTTTACTTATTAGCCTGATTTTTGTGGCAGTACGGATTTATGCCTGGGACAATACGTCGTTTACACTGAATATTGGGAAAACACAAAAAATACTCCTTTCATTAGTTGCAGGCTCCGTGCTGGGATTTGTCGCCGGTACGGTAGGTATCGGCGGCGGCATCTATTTAGTGCCGTTGATTATCATTTTGGGACTCGGTTCAGCCAAGGAGGCGGCGGCCTGCGGCGCTGTTTTTATTTGGATGAACTCTTTATCGGGCCTAATCGCACGACTCCAGCATCATCGAATAGATTTAAGTGCATATTTGCCGCTCATCGCTGCGGTGCTCATCGGAGGATATCTGGGATCGTTGGCGGGTTCGTCGAAATTTACGCCCCGCACGATGGAAAAACTCTTGGGAGGAATCGTTGTTATTGCCGTTGTTTTTCTTACAAGGAGGATATTCACTTTTTTATGAAACGGACAACACCGCGACAATTCATTGGATTTCAAACAGCTCTGAAACGCACTCTAAGCAAGATCAAGCCGCTTAAGACCGTTGAAATGGCCCTTGCAGAGAGTGTCGGTTGCGTATCCGCTGAAAAATTGCGGGCGCGTGTCGATGCTCCCTCGGCCGATGTCTCCATGAAAGACGGCTATGCCGTACGTTCGGTGGATATTGAAGGCACCCTGCGCAACACTGCCGTAAGACTGAGACTGGATGGTGTCGCCGCTGCCGGGGAAAAAAGGCGTTTGGCGGTTGGACCGGGCAGCACTGTGCGGGTACTTACGGGGGCGCTGCTGCCGGAAAATGCGGACGCAGTCGTGGCCGAAGAATTTACCCAACGCGACGATGGTCATGTCAGCATTGAAGCCCACGCCGAGCCGGGTCGCAACATTCTTTGCAGAGGCAGTGATATTGCCAAAGATGAAGTTCTCATTGAAGCCGGCCATGTGCTGGCTCCCGGAATGATCGGTTTTCTGACTGCCGGAGGACACGACCGCATCAGGACGTATCGCAAACCGCAAGTGGCATTGATCGCCACTGGAGATGAATTGGTTCTGCCGGGGCAACCGTTAACGGAAGGCAAACTTTATGCCAGCAATATGCTGACGCTGGCAGCCTGGTGCCGGCGTTACGGTTTCAAAACCGAGCTCGATATTATTTTGGATGAAGAAAGTATACTCAAAGAAAAACTTTTGTTTGGAATAAAGCACAATGATGCGGTCATTACCAGTGGGGGTGCCTGGACAGGGGATCGGGATTTGATGGCACGTGTACTCAATGAATTAGGCTGGGAAAAGGTTTATCACCGGGTGCGGTTAGGTCCCGGCAAGGCTGTCGGTCTCTGGATGTTTCAGGGAAAGCCGGTGTTCATACTGCCGGGCGGCCCGCCGTCGAATCTGGTTGCTTTCCTCCAGCTGGCCCTGCCGGGCATTTTAAAACTGGCAGGCTCTAAGACACCCGGACTAAGACAGATTATAATAGAACTGGCAGAAACGGTTGAAGGCCAGTCGGACTGGACCCAGGCGGTTTTCGGTTTTTTCCAAATGAAAAAGGACCAAAGTTGTTTCCGTCCGGCCAAGGGAAGCAGTCGATTGAGAGACCTTGCCGAGGCGGAAGGCCTCCTGCTTATACCCGAGGGCGTTACTAAAATACGAGCCGGTCAAAAAGCCGCCGTACAGTTGTTGATTTAAATTTTATTGAAAGCTACTCGTCTTCGGATGGCGGGCGGTAAGTATAATATGCATCGCCCCGGCAAGCAGGGCAGGTAGGTCCATGGTTCAGCGGGTAGGATTCCCCGCACTCAGGGCAGGGGCCCGTCGGTACCGGCTGCGAGTCCTTGAGAGCGCGGGCAAGGCGAACCGGCCGGTGGACGATTATTTCCGGGGCCGCCGCCAATATTTCTGCGGCCAGCTGCTCGAAAGGGGGTTTTTCTCTGGGCCGGCCGGTCCTTTCAAACCAGCTACGCACAACAGGATACAATACCAGCTGTTTATAATTCAACCACACTCGCATCCCGGCAAGTGTCTGCCGGTCGTAAGCAGTAAAGGCGAATTTTCCCCAGTCCAAAACCTGTAGAAAACCGTTGCCGAATGTACAGGGGGTAAGCATCTGAACGGCATCCGGCAGGCAGACCACGGTTTCACTGACGACATTCAAATAAGGCGTCGGTCCCAGCTTAGTCAGTGCCGTATCCAGCATCAGGCCGCCCAGCAGAATCCCGGGAGAACGGTAACCGTGGAATTCTTCCATCTGAATCAGAAACGCTTCATATTCAACGCCGCATATATTGTTTGCTTCCATTTTTAATCCTTTTCACAAACGTTTGTATGGTTCGGTTTCCTCCAACACCTGGCGGGAGTCCACCAGGCATCAAATTCCCTTGCACTTTCTGCTTTCAATTATAATTCAAAGCATGCTACGCTTAGTTCGTATGTTTTTCAATATGTTTAATGCAGTTGTTAGGTGAAACATGAAAACACAATCCGCAGATACACACCCGGATCAGGAATTCATCTTATCTATAACAGTCAAATGATACCATTATCTATTGCTAGTACAAGTCTTGCCTACATCATTTATTTCCCAAATATGATCCCGGCAAAAAATATGGTATGAATTTAAAAATGCGGGTTAGCTTGACTTAAGCGGATTGGATGAGAAATGTTTCGGATTTACAGAATTGCCGTAAAAACATTACAAGACCGGCATGTTGCCATCTTTTCCTTCCAGGTTTTATGAACGGTGCCTTCACAAATCGTACCGTTGATAAACCAGCAGAGCGTACCGGATTGAAATTCCCAGGCCGGGCATTGGGTCTTAGTCTCAGGGGGACATTTTTTAATCACCCAGCATGGCTTCAGGCCTTTCTTGTTTTCCTGTATTCTGGAAATCAGAAAAAACATCTGGCGCTCCACATGGGTAGGAATGGTTCGCCAGCCCTGTTCATAACTGTGCACAGCCTTAATGGACGTTCCCAAAAGCTGGGACATTTGAAGTTGGGTCTTACCAAGCATCTTACGGTATTGTTTAAATTCTTCACGATCCATGGGCAACTCCCAGAAGTTATTTATAAAATAGAAATCGATCTTTTTATACACTTTGTGGTACCCATGTCAACAGTTAATTAGTTTCCATCCATAAATGAAAAAAACTTAAAAAATATGAGTTGAAAATCGAGCGTTACATTAGTATAGATTGTACCCTATTACCATCAAAGGAGGTATTATGTATCTGCCGAAAATTTATGAGAACTTTACAAGCAAATTTGAGGAAGTTTCTAATGCTTATAATCAGCTGGGAATTTCCACGCGGGAGGCCGGGCCCCTGGATCAAAAGGTTCAGGATCTTATCAAGTTAGGTATTGCTATTGGCGCCAATTCCAGGGGCGCTGTCATGTCCCATACGCGCAAGGCCCTGGCATCCGGCGCTGCTCCCGAAGAAATCACCCATGCCGTCTTATTGTCCATAACGACTACAGGCTTTCCAAATATGATCGCCGCCATGGGCTGGGTCGGTGAAGTACTAGAGAAACAATCGTAGTGCTCTATTTTATTCATACGGTGACGTGTTTTATGATACTTAATCGTAACCGAATCGAGCCAAAACTCGACTAGCGTCCGTGGTCCGTTGTCTGTGGTCAGTGGTTTTGCAGGCTCATAGAATCTCTTCTTGTATTTCGCCTGTAATTGAAATATAAACTCGCTTCTTATTGCAACGAACGATGGACAAGGGACAACGGACACCCAATTGAGCATTTTGGCTCAATTGGGGTGAAACATGATCAGAGTTGAGAATCTTAAAAAAGGCTTCGGTTCTCAAGTGCTGTTTGACGGCGCTAATTTCAAGCTTAATTCCAAAGAGCGAATTGGACTTGTCGGCCGCAACGGTCACGGTAAAACCACTCTCTTTAGGCTCATCACCGGCCAGGAGTCTCCGGATGCAGGGACCATTGCGGTGCCCAGGCATTATCGTATCGGCTACGTTCATCAGGAACCGGCGTTTACTAAGGATACTGTTCTTAAAGAGGGCATGACCGGCCTGAGAGACGAAGAACAGGACCACCACTGGAAGGTCGAAAAAGTTCTGGCGGGACTCGGTTTTTCCAAACAAGACCTGCCGCGCCATCCCCAAGAATTTTCCGGCGGTTTTCAGGTCCGCCTGAATCTTGCCAAAGTTTTGGTTTCCGACCCCGACCTTTTGCTTCTGGATGAGCCGACCAACTACCTCGATATAACCTCCATACGCTGGGTTGCGCGTTTTCTGATCAATTGGCCCCGTGAATTGATGCTTATCACTCATGATAGAGGCCTTATGGATATGATCGTAACGCACACCCTGGGGATTTATCATCGAAAGGTCCGCAAAATTAGAGGAAATACCAACAAATTTTACGCCCAGATTTCCCAGGAAGAAGAGGTATACGAAAAAACTCGTATTAAAGACGAGCGCCGCCGTAAAGAGATGGAACAGTTCATTAGCCGTTTCAGGGCCAAGGCCAGGCTGGCGAATTTGGTGCAGTCACGGATCAAGACCCTGGCCAAGGCGGGTAAAAAGGAAAAACTGGAAAAGCTCAAAACACTTGATTTTTCTTTTAGAAGTAGTCCTTTTGACGGCAAGCACGTAATGAGTATGCGCAACCTGTCTTTTGCATATGACCCTCAGAAACCACTGATAAAAAATTTTAATATCACCGTTGGGAGGCGGGACCGTATTTGCGTTGTTGGTAAAAACGGCAAAGGAAAAACAACGCTTTTAAAGCTGCTGTCAGGAGTACTCAAGGCGCAAAGAGGCGAAATTGCCTACCACGACACTGTTGTAAAAGGGGTTTTTGAACAAACCAATCTTAAAACTCTGGTCGATGAGCGCACGATTGAAGAGGAAATTCTCTTTTCACACCCGGATGTTGATCGCCGGCTGGCGCGCAATATCTGCGGCGCTATGTTGTTTGAAGGGGGTGCGGCTTTAAAGAAAATTGGAGTGCTGTCGGGCGGCGAAAAAAGCCGGGTAATGTTGGGCAAACTTCTGGCCGTGCCGGTAAATTTTTTGCTGCTTGACGAGCCTAGCAACCATCTCGACATGGAATCTTCCGATGCCTTGCTGGCGGCTATCGACAATTTTGAGGGAACAGTGATTATGGTGACCCACAATGAGATGTTTTTGCACACCCTGGCCGAACGCCTTATTGTATTTCAGAAAGGCGAGACTTCTGTGTTTGAAGGCGGCTATCAGCGCTTTTTGGAAAAAGGGGGGTGGGAAGATGAAACCGAGATAACAGCATTGAGTCCCGGGGACGCCGACGGTAAAGGCACCAGGACAAAATTGACCAAAAAAGAAATTCGCCGCCGCCGTTCGGAGTTGGTTGCCGCACGTGCCGGGGTCCTCAAACCCCTTGAACAAAGTATCTTGCAGACTGAAAACGATATCGAAAAGCATGAAAAGGCCCTCGATGAACTGAACGCAGCCATGCAGGCGGCATCCCAGGCGCAGGACGGTGTCAAAATAGCGCAGCTCTCACAATCGATTCATCGCTGCCGGTCAGAGATCGACCGGCTTTTTGATGAACTCGTGGAACAAACAAATGTTTTGGATAAGCAGAAGGCCGTTTTTAATAATAAAATGGAGCAATTCGAATCGGACTTGATGACGTCGTAAAAAGTCCCATTCAGGCAAACAATGAAAAAGCTCCCTGCCGTCCGCCGAAGTCGGGCAGGGAGCTTCTATCTTACAGGGGTTAAAGTTTTTAATTTGTTTGCTTATCAGCTGGATATCTGCTTATTTTTTAGGTTTCCTCTTGCGGCTTAGCGCCCTCTTGCTGTTCAACCGAGGCCACTCCGTTTCCGTTGGCTTTCAATTTGCCCATGGCCTTGGTCAACTCCATTATAACACCAATACCCTTTTTAACCTCAGGATCGGAGCAGGCTGAAAAAAGTCCCCATGGCCCGCAATCCTTGCTGACCGTCAAATCCAATTTGGACGGAATTTCGGCGAATTTCTCCATAAAAGCGACCGACTGGGGATCGGCGATCTTCTGGGCCAAGCCCAGAAAGGCGACGATGCCGTCTCCGATTTTGTCGATGTCTTCAGGCGTATACGCAGCAGCGATCTTGGCACGTATATCCAGCGTGGCCCCCATAATTCTGAACACACCCCTTTTCTCCAGATCATCCAGATATCTGATCGCCTGAGGTACGGCCGTTCTCAATAAGGGTTCTGCTGTTGTGGCAAGGTCAATAAAGCTTTCCAATTGTTCCAATGCAAAGGTGATGTTCTTGATATTTCTGAGCGTCTGTTTGGTTAACTTCATCAGGTCTTGCAACTGAAAACTCGATTCAACGTCCTGCAGTTCTTTGATTAACACCTGGGTAGCCGGATGGGCAATAACCATCATGTCATCCCTGAGTTCTTTTAAACCTCTGGCGGATTCGGCCAGCGGAGCAATTTGTGCTTCAATGCGATCAAGTCGCTCCATAATCAATTCTTCATTTGTCATAGCGCCTCCTTTAGATGCTCTGGAGCATCTTGCCAGCCATGTTGAACTGGGGTTCCAAGGGCAATTCAAAACCCTTCAACATCAGGTTCCAATAGACCCATTTGAACATCATTTTTCCAACATAGTTCATCTGGCTTTCTTCTAAAAGGCCGAAGGGAC
>JAQYVG010000176.1 GCA_030145595.1 Desulfobacterales bacterium
ATTGTACAACAAAGAGAACCACTATAAAAAAGGGATGGAGTATTATGGAAATGAGCAACTCGTAGAGGCCATTAAAGAGTGGCAACTCGTGCAGCGCATGGACCCCGATTACAAGAGGGTTGAATATTTGATCATGAAGGCCAAAACTATCTTGAAGAAATTGGAGGAGATTAAAGCCTCAGAAAAGGACAAAAGATAAACTCGATAGCTCAAAAGACTTTGCTCGATCATGTTCATCCCTGGCCCAGACCTGATTTAGATAGATTTAAACCAAAAATCTTATATTGTTATGACGGTTAAAACTAGCGCGAAAATCGGTGTTTATTGATATTCCGATAACCCCTGGGCTTTTTTACAATCCCACTGAAATATCCACTTAAGTTTCACCTCTCTCTATCCGATATAATATTATCAGCATCAAAGCCCATGGCATTAATTTATCCATACGGTGTGTGCCGATTTATCTATTAGAGTCTTAGGAGTTAATTTTGTGCATTTTGTGCCAAAATATCCGTTCATAAAAAGACGCAGCGTAGCGACACTATACTTTTAGGCATTTTAGGCATTTTCCGGTTTATCCGGGGTATGGTAATAATCATGGATCTGTGCCGATAAAACCGGTTCCAATAAATTTTTGATAATTACCATAAACCACCCGATAGAGGTCCCTTAAAAAATGAAGGACGATCGAAGCCCGCAAGTAAGTGAGCAAAAGGTTTTCAGCCGACTGGGCGGATCCATCACTTCGAATTTTCTGCGGCTAAACATTGCCAATAAATTAATGCTCGGATTCAGTTCTCTGCTGGCTTTGCTGGTAATTATTTCCGTATATGCCCTCACGAACTTGAATCGATTAAATGAGATCAACAGCACCATACTGCGGACCGATCGTCCGGTAATCCTTGCATCGGATAAAATGATTGATGCAATTTTTGCCCAAGAACTTTATACGAAGCGCTATATGATTTACCGCACTTCCGATGTGAAGGATAATTTCTTGACTAAAAAGATGATCGAGGCGGCAGCTAAAGAACAGACATTTGAAGATCTACTCGATCAAATAAAATCCGTTCCGGAAAAAAGAAACTTTCCGGTGGATAAAATAGGATCGCTGCATAACCAATATATCAACCTCCTCCTTGAAGGAACCAAATCTGCCAAGGCGCCTTCATCTTCAATGTCTAAAAAGTTTGAAGGTAAAATCAAAGCCCATCAGGAAAATTTTATTGCGGTTATAAAAGCAATGCGTGCGGATGCGCAGCAGGATCAAAATGAAAAGACCGCTATGACGGCAGACATCGGAACATTTGCTTTCAGGGCCGCGGCGGTACTCTGTGCTTTGGGTTTGATCCTTTCTTTAGCTGCCGCCACGATCATCACGCGCAATATTTCCGGAGCCATAAAAAAATTAAAATTTGCCACCGAAATGATTTCAAAAGGAGAATTTAATCATAAACTGGACATTCGCAATACAGATGAGTTAGGCGATCTTGCCAAAGCATTTGTTACCATGGCCGGGCAGCTAAAACATCTGGAAGAGATGAACCTGGACACCAGTCCGCTGACGAGGCTGCCGGGCGGCACAACCATTGAAAACGTAATGAAAAAACGCATCAGCGCCAAGGTGGGAATTGCATTTTGTTTGCTGGATATTGACAATTTCAAGGCCTACAATGATCATTATGGTTACGCCAAAGGCAATGAAATTATTCAAGCCACCGCCGATATAATCAGCAAAGCTGTGGTTGACCATGGAAGCGCAGACGACTTTATCGGGCATATCGGGGGAGATGATTATGTGGTCATTACCGCACCCGATAATTACAGCAATATCTGTGAGGCAATCGTTAAAACTTTTGATAAAAAGATTCCCCGCTTTTATGACCCCAAAGACAGGAAGCGTGGACATATCACCGGGGAAGACCGCCAGGGGAAAAAAACTAAGTTTCCGCTGGCCACAATATCAATAGGCGTGGTGACCAATGAAAAACGCAAGTTCCGTAATCATATTCAGTTTGGCGAAGTGGCCGCCGAAATGAAAGAACACGTCAAATCAAAGGCCGGCAGCCTGTTTCTGGCATGTCAACGGCAAGATACAAAAGGCGATAGAAAAAAACGCAAAGTGATCAACATTAAAAAGCGTAAACCCGTAAAGCGAAAAAAGGCAGCAAAGGGCAAATAAATGGGCAGAATAACGATCGTAATGAAAATAGGGTTCGCTTGGGCTATTATTTCTTTTCTTATCGGATGCGCATCAATTCAAGAACGAACAAATCCAAAAGATAAGGCTGCTGCATATTCTACAGAAATTGCCAGATTGGAAACCATCATTTTAAAAAAACCCGAATCTTCAAAAAAATGGCAGGCTTATTATCAACTCGCGCAGCTGTATATCAGCTACGAAAATCCCAGGCGGAATTATAAAAAAGCCCTCGAGAATTTAAAACTATATTTTCCCCATCATCCGACCTATGGGGATGACCATGATCTGCGAAATTGGCTTTTGGTTTTAAAGGAGATTCAAAAACAGTCCCCGCAAATAGAGTATCAAAACAAAAAGATTAAGAAGCTGACCGCGAAGCTCAAGAAATCCAAGCAAGCAAATCGTGCTTTAAAAAAAGCGAACAAAACATTGGCCATGAAAATTGATATGCTGAAAACCCTTGATCGCCGTGTTGAAGAAAAGCGCAAAAACTACAGTAGTGAATAATCAGCTTTTATTAAATTTATGCCGATATTACGATATTAAGTATTAAATATGGAAAGGAAACATTATGAAGTTATCTAAAACCATTATAGTATTATTGGTTATTATTTCTTTTGTCGGATGCAGTACGTCTCAAGAAAAGGCTATGACTGCCAGGGAGCTAAACCAAGAAGCAATAGTTTTACTCACAGATTTAGATAAAATGGACATAGATAAAGCACTTGAGCACTTAAACGAGGCAATCCGGCTTGATCAAAATTTCGTTGAAGCTTATCTTAACAGAGCACAAGCTCATCTGCTTTTAGATAAACCTCGGCATGCATTTGATGATTTTAACCGAGCAAGCCAGATTAAACCCAATTCAGCCGAAGTATATTTTCAACGAGGTAAAGCTTATCTGTCTTTAGAAAAAGAAGAAAAGGCCTTTGAAGACTTCAATAAAGCCCTCCAACTTGCCCCTAGTTCTGCCGATCTTTATTTTGAGCGTGGGAAAGTATACTTTTCCCTAGGAGTTTATAATAAAGCGTATGAAGATTTTAATCAAGCCCTCAACATCGTTCCAAACCATAAAGCTAGGCTTTATCTAAATGAAGTGGAACCATTTTTGGCTTTAGTCACACCATTCGACAAAGTTTCTCCTGATTTTAGTAGTGCTAGTGCTAGTTATAGTTATAGTGATAAGAAGAAAGATAAAGTTTATAAAACTGATCAGGACATGTGCATCAACCTCAATGATGGCACTGTGGCTGATAGATCGACGGGCAAAATCTGGCAAAAAGAGACTGATGATAGAACGCGAGATTGGAGTGAGGCACGTTCATATTGCGAGGGGTTAACTCTTGCTGGTTACAACGATTGGATAATGCCTGACAGCAATACGTTAAAATGGTTGAATATATATAAAAATAAAATTGTCCCAATCAGCAAAGTTTTTGAAACCAAAAGGTGGGGCTATTGGACAAGTAGTACTTCGCCTGCAAACATAAACGAAGCTAAGGCAGTAGTGTATGACTATTCCGGTAACTTCAATGGGGGCTTAGTAGGGATAGGTACAATAAACAATAAGAACGCTTGGCGTTATGTAAGATGTGTTAGAGATCCGTAAAACATTATAAGCTTTTACTTTTTACGAAGCCGCCATACTTATTATAGCAACTTTTAGAAACAAATCCCCCCGGTGGCCGTCGGGTGTAGCTTTTCCCATACTCTTTAGCCGCAGTTTGCTGCCCTCTTTCACTCCCGGCGGAACAACCACTCTAACCAGACGTTTTTTGAACCCCCAGGGGATGTTTACCAATTTACTGGTGCCGGCCAAGGCCTCAAAGGATGTGATCGCAATTGTACCGTAAAGATGGGGATCGCTTCCCGGCCCAATGGGGCGAATAACCTGCAGGCGCTCTGTCTTTCTTTTGGCAGTGACCTTGCGTATTTTATGGCCGACACCGGTTTCAGGCAAAGTAAAAAGAAGCTTTAAAAAGATGATGCCAAAGGCAAAACCGCCGACATGGGCCCACCAGGCAATGCCGCCGCCAGCGCCGTGGCTGCCGGCAGCATTAATAAACTGCATTACAAACCAGAACCCTAAAAAGAAAAAGGCGGGAATTTCTATAAACCAGGGGATAAAAATGATCGGGATTAAAGTCAAAATTTTCGAATGTGGATAAAGTATCAGGTAAGCTCCCATGACTCCCGCGATTGCCCCGCTGGCCCCGATAGTAGGGATGTTTGAATGAAAATTGAAAATCAGATGGGAAAGACCGGATGTGATCCCGCAAATCAGATAGAACCCCAGATAACGAAAAGGCCCTAAGCGGTCTTCCACGTTATCGCCGAAGATATACAAAGACCACATATTCCCCAGAAGGTGCCAGAATCCGCCGTGCAGAAACATGAAGGAAATGACGGAAAAAACCTGCTGGAACCAGTTGAAGTAGGAAGAAACATGGGGAGTCGAGTAACGCGCGGGAACCAGGCCGTACACGTAGATGAAACGATCTAAACCAGGACCCTGGGCCATCTGCACAAGGAAAATTACAACATTAATGCCGATGATTGCATTGTTAACGACCGGGTAATTTTTGGAAGGGATTGTGTCTCGAATCGGTATCATAATATTTATTTAAGCAATATAATCGCATCGCGATTATATTGCTTAAATAAATATAAATTAACACCCAATTGAGCGAAAACGCTCAATTGGGTGTCCTTTGTCCGTCGTCCGCTGCTAAGCAATAAGAAGCGAGATTATATTTAAACTACAGGTGAAACACAAAAAGAGCCCCTAAGAACCTGTAAAACCACTGACTACAGACAACTGACCACGGACGCCTAATCGAGTTTTGGCTCAATTAGGGTAAAGGGTTTATTCGCATACTGATATCCACACTCCTGGCAGCGTGGGTAAGCGCCCCGACAGAAATGATATCAACACCGGTATCTGCCAACTGTTTCAGGCTGCTCTGCGTAATTCCTCCAGAGACTTCCACCATGGCCCTGCCGTCAACTATCTTTACAGCTTCCCTGATCTGCGCAATATTCATGTTATCGAGCATGATAACGTCGGCACCGGCGCTCAAAGCTTCCTTAACCTGATCGAATTCTGAAACCTCCACTTCAATTTTTAAAAGATGAGATCTGCGTTTTTGCATACGTTCCACGGCCTTTTTAACACCGCCGCAAACGGCAATGTGGTTGTCTTTGATTAATATGCCGTCATACAGTCCCATACGGTGATTATGCGCGCCGCCGATACGCACGGCATATTTCTCCAAAATCCTCCACCCCGGGGTTGTTTTACGGGTATCGACCAGGCGAACTTTTGTTTTACCAACTTCATCTATATATGAGCGTACATGGGTAGCAATTCCTGAAAGACGCTGAAGAAAATTAAGGGCTGTGCGTTCGCCCATTAAGAGTGCACGCAGTTGCCCTTCAACATGTGCTACAATCTCTTTGTTCCCTAAGGTATCTCCATCCTTGCAGCCGGATTTTAGGATAACTTCTGAGTCAAGATGTTCAAAAACCTGCCGGGCTACATCCAGTCCGGCAATGACCAGGGGTTCTTTCGCTAAGATTACACCGGTACCTTCAAGATCCGGAGCAATGAGGTTTTCCGTGGTGATATCCCCGGAACCGATATCTTCTTTAAGCGCGATTTCAATGAGATGCCTGACAGAATCCATTTTACCCAAGCTCTTTAATTTTATTAAGAGTTGCCTGCAGCTTCTGTTGCTTTTCAACTGCGCGGGCATACTTATTCTTTTCCTTTTCAACAATTTCTTCAGGAGCCTTGTTGATAAAATTCTCGTTGTCCAGCTTTTTGGAAATAACGGCAAGTTCGCCTGTCAGCTTGGTGATTTTCTTTTCAAGGCGCCCCTTTTCTTTGGCGAAATCGATAATCCCTTCAAGAGAGACAAAAATCGAAGCACCGTCTACAATGGCGGTCGCCGCTGTCGGGGGCCTCTCCCCCGGTTTTTGGACAGTAATGGAGTCCAGTTTGGCCAGGTTGATGATCAAATCCTGGTGCTGCCGGACGATCTTTCTGGTAGATTCGTTCTGTGACTGAACCATTACGGGCAGGGATAGAGACGGAGAAATGTTCATCTCGCCCCTTACGTTTCTGATTCCTGTGATTATGCCGGATATAAGCTCCATTTTTGATTCGGAATCGATGTCGCGGCGCCGGCTGTCGATACTGGCAGAGTCATCAGAGGGAAACACGGCTTGCATGATGGAACCTTCGGTTCCCGGTAGTTTGTGCCAGATCTCCTCGGTTACAAAAGGAATAAAAGGATGCAGCAGAATCGTTGTATCGCGCAGGACACGCCATAAAACGCTCAGGGTTGCTTGACGCTGTTTTTGGTCATCACTGCCGTACAAAGTGGGTTTGATGGCTTCCAGGTACCAGTCACAGAATTCGTGCCAGACAAATTTATAAAGTGCGCTGGCGGCGGCGTTGAAACGGTAATTGTCAAGAGCTTCGCAAACGATGTCGATGGTTCCATTGAGCCTGGATAAAATCCAGCGGTCCGGAAGTGACAAATGGTCGCGATCGATCTTTTCGTATCCGGTCTCAAGGTGCATCAAAGCGAAGCGGGTAGCATTCCAAATCTTATTGATAAAATGGCGGTATCCTTCCACACGCTTTTCAGACATCTTGACGTCGCGGCCCTGGGCGGCGAAGGCGGCCAGAGTAAAGCGGAAGGCATCGGTGCCGTATTGTTCAATAACGCTTAAAGGGTCGATGACGTTCCCTGTTGATTTACTCATCTTTTTGCCTTCTTCGTCACGGACCAGGGCATGTACATACACATCTTTAAACGGTACATCTTTCATAAAATGAATGCCCATCATCATCATGCGCGCCACCCAGAAAAAGAGAATGTCGAAACCGGTAACCAGGACGGAGGTGGGATAAAATTGCTTTAAAAGCTCTGTCTCCTCCGGCCATCCC
>JAQYVG010000177.1 GCA_030145595.1 Desulfobacterales bacterium
GTGTTTGTGTCCAAAAGATATATCATCAGCGGAGTTTCTCCCTCGATTCCGGTTTCTCCATTCCACTTCGAATTTTTCTCATGATTTCATCCGGTCCAATATCATCCTCCCAACTTCCTGCGAGATCAAAAAAACCTTCCGGCCATTGATCCTGCAAAGATCTTTTAATGGCATCAGCAACCCACTTAGACTTAGATTTTCCCGAAGATTTTGCCGCATTGTCCAAGCGTTTAGCAAGTTGATCTTCTATGTATATTGCCAGTTGCGCCATGTTGATCACCTCCTTTGAAAACTTATTTCAAATATATTTGCACATATAATATAAATTGTCAATCGGTTCGATATTCCCGAAATTTCGCCCTTTGCAAGGGACTTTAGGGGTTTGATCTTCCTCATACCATTCATGAAATGATCAAACGTTAGCATCGCTAAATTGAAAAAATGACCATTTCGGGAATGTATGCATCAATCCCTCTGGCAGACATATCTTGCCTTCGGCCAAATATCAATGATGTCAATGTTTTGAGATAAGCGTTGCGTATCTGGACTCAGGTTGAACGTTTTTGTGAAATCCGGCGGTTTTTTGTTCCTAACTTATTGTACCTGAACACTGCATGAAAAATGTGTATATATTGATCCATCAGCCAAGGGAGGCGGGTTGCAGTACCATTGCTGTGCGGGTTGGAAGGTATAAGCTGAGCAGATTTCGTTCCCGCCCCATTGAAGTATCGAATGTGGTAAGATGGTGTTGATCCGGGTGTAAGCGGTTGTGGCCTCCGTATGCGGCCATGTCAGTGTTAAAAATCATCCGGTATTTTCCGGCCGGTGCTTCGAAACAAAAGTCAGTGTGAGAATAAGTGGGATGAAAATTAAATACAAATAAAAGGCCGGCGCGCATAAAGATGATTACCTTGTCCTCGGAATGCTCGAACAAAAGATGCAAACCGGGAGATTCCAGGACTTTAAAACGTTTGGCCAGTGCAATCATATCTTGGTCAAAATGAGCAAGAAAACGATATTTAAGAGTGGTGTCATCCACTAAATTCCACTGACGCCGTGCATATCGGTAGGACCATTCATTGCCTTTGCGCGGAAAATCGATCCATTCGGGATGTCCGAATTCGTTACCCATAAAGTTGAGATAGCCGTTGCCGGCGGTAGAAAGTGTGATAAACCGGATTAGTTTATGGAGGGCCAGGCCTCTGTCTACCTTAATATTCTCACAGCCGGCGCTCATGGCATCATACATGTCTGAACCGATGAGCCGGAAGATAAGCGTCTGGTCGCCAACCAGCGCCTGGTCGTGCGATTCGGCGTAACTAATTGTCTTTTCGTCCTTGCGGCGGTTGGTTAATTCATGCCACAGGTGTCCCATGTCCCATTCTTCATCCGGTGTGTCCTTAACCAGACGGATCCAGTAGTCGGGCACCCCCATGGCAAACCGATGATCAAATCCGATGCCGCCTTTAGAGATCGGTACAGCCAGTCCCGGCATGCCGCTGATATCCTCGGCGATGGTTACGGCATCGGGCTTAAGGTCGTGAATCAGCCGGTTGGCCAGCGCCAGATAGGTGAGGGCTTCTTCGTCCACACTGCTGTCAAAGTAGTCATCATATGAAGTAAACGCTTTTTCCAGGCCGTGATGGTCGTAAAGCATGCTGGTAATTCCGTCAAAACGGAATCCATCGATTTTGTATTCATCGAGCCAGAAGCGACAATTGGAAAGCAGAAAATGAAGCACCTGGTATTTATTGTAGTCAAAGCAGCGGGAATCCCAGGCCTCGTGAAAACCCCGGGAGCCTTCATGAAAGAATTGATACGGTGTGCCGTCAAAGCGGCTCAGTCCTTCGGTCTCGTTGCGGACGGCATGGGAATGGACCATGTCCATGATCACCGTAAGGCCCGCAGCGTGGGCAGTGTCGATGAGCGCCTTCAAATCTTCGGGGGTTCCAAAGCGGGAGGATGCTGCAAAGAAATTCGAGACATGATAGCCGAAGGATCCATAGTAGGGATGCTGCTGAATGGCCATGAGCTGTATAGTGTTGTAACCGGCGGCAACAATACGCGGGATGATTTTTTCAGTAAATTCCTGATAAGTGCCGATGCGCTCTTCTTCCTGGGCCATGCCTACGTGGGCTTCATAAACAAACAAAGCCTCCGGCGAACGCTGAAAATTCGGGTGCTGCCAGCGATAAGGAGACGGCGGAGACCAGACCTGGGCATTGAAAATCAATGTTTCCGGGTCCTGCACCACGCGCCGGGCATAGACGGGGATGCGATCTCCTTGACCACCGGGCCAGTGCATACTAAGCCGAAAGAGATGCCCGTGGCTCACTGTATCCGAAGGTATACGAAGTTCCCACACGCCCTCAGCATCGATCCGCTGCAAGGCAAACTCTTTTTTCTCCGTCCAATCGGTCATATCGCCGATCAGATAAATGGCACTGGCATTGGGCGCCCATTCCCGGAAAATCCATTCACCGCCACGAAAATGCAAACCATAGTATTCGTGCCCGGAAGCAAATTCGGCCAGGTCCATTTTCCTTTGGGTAAGGGTCTTTTCCTTTTCTATGATGTTAGTGATACGCCGGCTGAGGATTTTTTCATACTTTCTCAGCAAAGGGTCGTCGGCCAGCAGATTCTTTAAAGGAGCATTTGCCATTTTCAATATTCAATCCAAACGATTGTCAAGGTTCGGTTTTGTTTACGCTCAATTAGTACCTATCTAACAAAATATTTTCGCCACCAAGACACCTAGACAATCAAAAGTGAGCAGTCATCAGTGAGAAGTGATCAGTAAGGAAAACTGATAACTGATAACCGATAACTGATTACTGATATTTGTGTCTTGGTGCCTTTGTGGCTATTCTTTCTCTCCGAGGCGTAGGCTCTCCGAGCCGGAGGCCGGTTTAGCCGGGTCAGGGGGCATTACAAGGGGACGCTGTAGCATTTTTTCGTAAAGATCGATATAATGCCGGGCCGTGACCGCATGGTTGAAGGTGTCGGCACTCTGGGCCATGATGCGTTCGATTTGCTTCTTTTTCACTTTTTGGGAAAGGCTATAAAAATCCATGGCCTGATTGATGGACCAGAAGAGTCCGTCTGAATCATACATTTCGAAGAGAAAGCCGTTCCCGGTATTTGTTTTGGTATCCAGATGAACAACCGTATCGTGTATTCCTCCGGTGTCGTGGGCCACAGGAAGAGCCCCATAGATGGGACCGATCATCTGGGGAAGACCGCATGGTTCAAAACGCGAAGGCATCAGCACAAAATCCGAAGCCGCGTATGCCAAGCGTGCCAAGCGCTCGTCAAAGTTGCATATTGCCACCCGGTTTTCCAGGCCATGAAACCTTACGATCTCTCTGAAATGCTTCATAAACTCCCCGCTCGCCACAAAGACGACTTCCAGATTTTGCTCCCAGTACTTAGATACAATCTGATACAGGATCTTAGCCAGCAACTGGCATCCCTTTTGGTTCGGATCGAGGCGCGAAGGCCAGAAAAAAAGGGGAGCCTTGTCATCTTCAACAAGTCTTAAGGTCTTTTGCAGATAAAGCTTATTTTTCTTTTTGCCGGCAACATGATTTTTAGCATTGTATATGCCAATTAGATCTTGGTCGGTGGCAGGGTTAAAAGAAGGATCCGGGGCATTGAGAATCCCGGAAGCACATCCGGAGTGCCATTTATTGGCCAGTTCCTGTCTCAGAGGCGCCTCCACAAAATCGTGTCGGCCTTCCACTACCTCCATCAGAAACGTGGGGCTAACGGTATTTACAAAATGGGCGGCAAAGACCCCGCTGGCAAGGAAGTCCACAGGGTTTGCTTCCCGGGTTTCCTCGTATTCGTATGCCATCTTCATATAATAAAGATGCCGCCAGAAGTAAGCCGCATCGATTCCTCTGTCCTCGATGTGGGCCAAATGTGTTTTTACGGTATGGATGTTATGGATCGTAAAAAGACAGGGAATGCCCATCTGTCTTGCCATGGCCGGAATCAGGCCGGTCATCCAGTCGTTGCAGTGGATAAGATCAGGCCTGACACTGGGGACGATATTGTTAATCACCTCCCGCTGAAAAGCAAGGGCGACTTTTATATTTTCTCCGCCATAATTGGAGTACACCTGGTGCAAGTAAAAAAAGGCCCTGTCCTCTGCAAGGTGAATCCTGTCATCGGGCATTTTACTCTGGATGGTTCTCAACTCCTTACCCAGGATGGGCGCAAGTTGGGCACTGAATATTTCACGATAATCAGGAATAGCAACGTGAACATCGGCACCCTGTTCGAACAGAGCGCTTACCAGAGCTGCTGAAACATCTGCAAGCCCTCCTGCCTTGGCAGCAAGATTATTCGCCAGATTCCCCATTCCATCGGGCAGGTAAGTGACCTCCGGAGTAACCACAAGAATGCGGGGATTGCTTGGTGGATTTGTCATGTCAGTCCTAAAATCATCAATCGTCAATCAAAAATCATCAATCTTTCTAGGCCCACGTTATAAGCCCGGGGGCAAATCGGATTCTGTCATCTCCCCTTGGAAAAACCCTGACTGTGAAACCATATCGTCCTGAAGCTTTGCAATTTAAGGTGCAGGCATACAGATACACACCATTTTCCCGGTCTTCCTTTACGGACATTCCTTCTGAATGGCTGTCAACAATTGTATCCACGGATTTCAGGTCTCCATAATAGAGTTCTACGTTTACTTCATCAGGACGGAGTTCCCCAAGGCTCACAACCGATGTTACCGTAAAGCTTTCTCCCACCTGAAAAGGGCCTTCAGTTTCCCGCACAGGAGACTCAATCCGGATATTTTCCCACAGGCTGCGGAGCCGTTCATGTTGAGCGGAAAGAATTGCAGCTTCTTTGACATTATTCGCGATCAGGGACGTATAATGCTTTGCTGCGGGGAGATAACAATACTTCTCATATTTGGCCACCATTGTCCAGGCGCAAAAATGCTGCATTGCCATCTGCATTGATGCTTTCATCATTTTAAGCCACCGGTCCGGCGCATCACCGTTCTTTCTATCATAGAAACAGGGAATCACATCATTTTCCAGGACATTAAAAAGGGCTTGACTCTCTATGGCATCCTGGTAGGCCGTATCGGCATACTCTTCTCCGCTTCCGATACTCCAGCCTCTTTCCTCTGCATATCCCTCACACCACCATCCGTCGAGGATACTCACATTGAGCACTCCGTTAGCGGCCGCTTTTATGCCGGATGTGCCGCATGCTTCAAAGGGCCGTCTGGGAGTATTAAGCCACACATCCGCTCCCTGAACCAGGTGTCTTGCAATATTGATGTCATAGTCTTCAAGAAAGACAACCCGGTGGCGTACATTTGGGCTGCGGGCAAACTGGACAAGTCGCTTGATCAGTTCCTTACCCTCATTGTCTTTGGGGTGGGCCTTGCCCGCAAAGACAAACTGTACCGGATGGTCTTTGGAAGTAATGATTGCTTCGAGACGTTCCGGATCTTTAAGCAAAAGATCGGCTCGCTTGTAGGTCGCAAAGCGGCGGGCAAAAGCGATGGTCAATACATCCTGGTCCAGTACCGATTCAGCATCTTTCATCATTGCTTTGGGGGCGTTGCGTCGTCCGTATTGTTTTATCATCAATGCCCTGCAGGTGCGAATAAGGCGGCTGCGGCTCATTTCACGGGCACGCCACAGTTCCTCGTCATAAATCTGGTCGATGCGTTTGGTGATTTCCGGCTTCCATATGTTCAGATACCATTCCGGGCCGAGGTGGCGTTCAAATAGAAGGTGGTTCTCAACGGAAATCCACGAAGTGATATGTACTCCGTTGGTGATATGGGTAATGGGAACCTCATCTTCCGGCCTACCGGGCCAAACATGGGACCACATGCGTCGGGCCACTTTTCCATGCAATTCACTGACACCGTTGCAGTACTGAGCCAAGCGCAGTCCCAGAACGGCCATGGAAAGGGGTGCATCCGGTTCGGACCCCTCCGGTTGCCCCCAGGATATAATTTCTTCAATATTTGTCTCCATGCGCTCAGCTAAGGGACTAAGATACGGTTCTAAAAGGTCGGCGGGGAACTCATCATGTCCGGCGGCCACCGGCGTATGGGTTGTAAAAACCATTGTTCGGGAAACAATCTCTATGGCGGTCTTAAGGTTGATGTTATGGGATGAAATCGTTTGGGCAAGCCTTTCAAGACCGGCAAAAGTGCAGTGCCCTTCATTCATATGGCAAACTGAAGGATAGATTTCCATGGCTTCAAGAGCCCGCATTCCGCCGATTCCCAGAAGAACTTCCTGGGCCAGCCGTATCTTTGGGTTCCCGGCATAAAGCCGTGAGGTGATTTCCCTGACTTCAGGGGAATTCTCCGGCAAATTGGTGTCGAGCAGGTAGAGAGGGATACGGCCAACCATAATATTCCAGATCGCAGCGCGGATCTCGCCGTCCGGTCCGGAAATAGAGATGCTGACTTCCTTTCCTGAATGATCCTTTGCCCGGCTTGCCGGCAGGTTAAAAAGATCAGTTTCCGGGTATTCCTCCTGCTGCCATCCATCCTGGTCCAGATACTGGTGAAAATACCCCTTGCGATAGAGGAGCCCTACGCCAACTAATGGAAGTCCAAGGTCAGAAGCAGCCTTTAGGTGGTCTCCTGCAAGGATTCCGAGTCCTCCGGCGAACAAGGGAACACTTTCGTGAATTCCAAACTCCATGGAAAAGTATGCAATTGGTCCCTGCTTTCCGTATGGTGATTCGGAACGATCCACAGGGGATAAAACCTCCCCTACAAAATGGTCTTTCACCCGTTGCTGATGGGCCAGAAAGCTTTCGTCTTGTGACAATTCCTCCAGCTGTTTTTGTGGAATCAACGTTGAAAAGACGATTGGATTTCGCCCTGACTGCTCCCAAAGCCGCGGACTTATGCGACGGAAGAGTTCAATGGCATCGAGATGCCAGCACCACCACAAGTTGCGTGCCAGGACCTGAAGAAAAGAAAGAGGCTTCGGAACAGCAGGGAAGACCTGAAAAATTTGCAAATGGCTCATTTTATTGTCCTTAGTCGATGAATTCGTGAAAACTGAATTCATCACGTTTTAGTTTTTAAGTGTTAGGTTTTAGGTTATGGTTTTACGACTATTTGCATATAC
>JAQYVG010000178.1 GCA_030145595.1 Desulfobacterales bacterium
ATAGTTGCTGTTTTTTCTTAACACTCACTAATGCGTTCAAACAGTCAGCCATTTTCAAATTTCATTACCGGTTGCCTGCATTTATTGAGAAGATACAGCATATCAGCATATCTTTAAAACAAAACACCAAACACCTGATGAATGAACCCAATTTTTTGAATCCTTCAATTTTTATGGTAGTTTGTCTCCGGTTAAATGATTTTTTGCAGAGCATCCTTACAGCGGCTACAAATGGAAGGATGCTCCGTACTTGTTCCCACCGAAGGATCATGTATCCAGCAGCGCTCACATTTTTCAGCCGCTGCCGGTTCAACCAGAATCGACAACCCCTCGACGTCAGAACTTTTAAAGACGCCGGCAGGCTGCTCCGCCTGAATCAGAGAAGCGCTGGAAACAATCAGAACGGATCTCAAGTCATCCAGATACGGGCATAGTGCGTCATACAATGCTTGATTTGCATAGATCGTAACGGCGGCATCAAGAGAATGGCCAATCAGTTTTTTTACTCTGGCTTCTTCAAGGGCCTTGGTAACTTCACCGCGCAGGTCAAGTATACGGTCCCATTTTTCTGCCAGCCGTGCATCAAGCCAGGCCGTCTTCACAACCGGCAGAGAAGTCAAATGAATGCTCGATTCTTGCTCCGTGCTATCCGGCATGAACTGCCAGATCTCTTCAGCCGTAAATGAAAGTATCGGTGCCATTAGCCTGGCAATAGAGTCTACAATCATGTGCATAACGGTCTGGGCACTTCTTCTTTCAATAGCCTCCGGCGGGGACGTATAAAGCCGGTCCTTTAGAATATCAAGGTAAAACGCCGAAAGATCCAGGGTGCAATAGTTGTACAGCGCATGATAAATAACATGAAAATCATAGGACTCATAGGCTTGCAAAGCCCGCTGGATCAATATTTGGAGTCTATGGAGAGCGAATCTGTCAATTTCCGGCATTGATTCATAGGAAACCGCATGTTTTTCACAATCAAAGTCATATAAATTTCCGAGCATGAATCTGCTGGTATTTCTGATTCTTCGATAGGCATCGCTAAGCTGTTTCAAAATATTATCAGAAATGCGGATGTCATCCTTGTAGTCCGATGCAGCTACCCAGAGACGTAGAATTTCAGCACCATGTTTGTCGATAACCTCCTTGGGGGCAATAACATTTCCAAGGGACTTAGACATCTTTTTGCCATCGGCATCAACCACAAAACCATGGGTCAATACGGATTTGTAGGGTGCCGCTTCCCTTGTGCCCACGGCTGCCAGCAGCGAACTGTGAAACCATCCCCTGTGCTGATCGCTCCCCTCCAGGTAGAGATCGGCAGGCCAGGTTAAATTTTCACGCTCTTCAAGTACGGCGGCATGGCTGACCCCGGATTCGAACCACACATCCAGGATGTCGGTTTCTTTAATAAAAGTTTGATGTCCACACTGGCTGCATACGCTATCTTCCGGCAAGAATTCCTCGGCTCCTTTTTCAAACCAGATGTCAGCACCGTGAGCTTCAAAGAGGCTAAACATACGATCAATGATTTTTTGGTTCATATGCAGAGCTTCGCATTTTTCACAATAAAATATTGTTATGGGAACACCCCAGGCACGCTGCCGGGAAATACACCAATCCGGCCGTTTTTCGATCATACCGTAAATACGCTCCCGACCCCAATGGGGTATCCACTTCACTTTGTCGATCTCTTCAAGGGATTTTTTTCTTAATCCTTTTTCATCCATGGATATAAACCACTGGGGAGTGGCTCGAAAAATAACCGGTTTTTTGCAGCGCCAGCAATGTGGATATGAATGCTTAATTTTTTCCTGGGCCATTAAAAACCCGGTCTCCTGTAATTTTGCCGTGATCTCTTTGTTGGCTTTGAAAACGAACTGTTTTTCAAAAAAATCGACCGCATTGGTAAAACAGCCGCTGTCGTCAACCGGTGAATAAACATCCAAACCGTATTCTAGGCCAATTTCATAATCATCCCGGCCATGACCCGGGGCGGTATGAACACAACCGGTACCGGCGTCCAGAGTTACATGCGAACCCATAATAATCAAAGCATCGCGATCATAGAGGGGGTGTGTGCACAGTTTGCGTTCAAGGGCTGCGGCTTCTATTTCGGCCAGTATCGTAAAATCCGAAATACCAAAGGCTTGCATACTGCTTTCCACCAGATCTCTTGCCAAAATAAGCACTTCTCCTTTGCCGGTATCTACGGCCGCATAAACAAAATCCGGATGCAGCGCTATGGCAAGATTGGCCGGAATAGTCCAGGGAGTTGTTGTCCATATGACCACAAAAACTTTTTTCCCGGACAGCTCGGGAATTTCGCGGCTTAAATCGTCTTTTAAAGGAAATTTAACAAAAATCGACGGTGATGTTTCATCAAAATATTCTATCTCCGCTTCTGCAAGAGCGGTTTGGCAACTGCAGCACCAGTGAATCGGTTTTTTACTCCTGAACAGACTTCCCTGGAGTGCAAACTTACAGCATTCGCGGGCAATGATAGCTTCATATCTATGGTTCATCGTCAAGTAGGGATTCTCCCACTCCCCCAGAACACCTAATCTTTTGAACTCTTCACGTTGAATATCAATATATTTTTCGGCATAAGCACGGCATAATCCGCGAAATTCGGACTGGGATATTTGCTGCTTTTTAGCCCCAATCTCTTTGTCAACATTATGCTCGATGGGCAGCCCGTGACAATCCCATCCCGGCACGTAAACAGCGTCAAAACCCGACATCTGACGTGAACGAACAATAATATCCTTTAAAATCTTATTCAAGGCTGTGCCGATATGAATGTGGCCGTTGGCATAGGGGGGTCCGTCGTGCAGGATAAACTGCCGGCGCCCGGCTGAAGCTTTCCGGATTTTTTCGTATAAGCCGATTTCTTCCCACTGCTCTAATCGCACAGGCTCACGCTTTACCAAGCCGGCTTTCATGGGAAACTTTGTCATTGGCAGATTGAGAGTTTTCTTATAGTCCATGCATCCTCCATGCTCGAATTGTGTTTAACCTAAAACCTGCATAAACTGTTCTTTAAAAGAAATATATTATGTTTGATATCAACGTACTATCCCGCAATTATGAAGAATAAATCTTCACCGAACTGCCGGCACTGTAGAAATAGAAATTAACCATTTTTTAAATAACAGTTTACCCTTTGGGCTTCGCTTTCAGCTTCGCCCCAACAAGTCGGGAGCGTCGATTTTACCGGATCTGCTGCGTTATCGAGCACTTGCGGTAGCAAACTACAGCTGCACGCTCGATGTCTTGCATATCCGGCAAACTCGACGCTTGCAGATTTTAGGTTATAAACCTGAAAAATTACTTTTAAAACCATTTTCTGTCAAGGAAATACGTGCTCTTAGCAAGGCAACATTATTGAATAAGTACAAAAAAACCCGAACAAAACTGTTCGGGTTTAACTTTGGAGCAAAAGCATAAAAGCCGAGCTAATAAATGCCCATATCCCTCAGAATATCATTGATACCGAGTTTCTTGACCTTTAATCGCAAGAACTCTGAAATGGTGGGCTGATAGGCCTTTACTTTGAGATACATTAGCGCTTCCCGGGGTGTGCGGTCACCCTTTCTATTGTTGCACGGCTTACAAGATGAGACACAGTTTTCAAAGTCGGCCTTACCACCTTTTGATTTGGGAATTATATGGTCAATGGTCAGCCTTTGTCTTTCCGCCCCGCAGTAAGCACATTTGAAACCGTCTCTAACGAGAACATTTTTTTTGCTAAATGGTACTCTATTGATATAAAGGGTCCGAATGAGCTTTATCAGCTTCATAACAGCAGGAACTTTGATTATGATGCCTCCAGCGGTTCTGACTATTTTTTCTGAATGCTTTAAAACCTGAACCTTACCCTTAACCATCAAACACATTGCACGTTTCCAGTCGACCACATTCAGAAAGCTATAGTCCGCATTCAGCAAAACGCACTGACTCATTTCATCCCCTTTGTTGATGGTTTCGTAAAAAGTAAAAACCTCCTTTTTACGAAAGTATTTTGTATTTGGTGTTTAGTGTTTGGTTATTTACTAAGCTGGTATAGCAGCATATATTTGAAACAAAACACTAAATACTAAACACCAAACACTTGATGACTTCGACTTTTTACGAATTCATCAATGCCAATTGAGTCATATAACTGATCTTTCTCTGCAAATCAATACTTATCGATTTCTTTTAGTACCAGTGTAAACAAAGGCTTTAGAAATCATTTTTATATGCCTGCCTTTATCGATCCCGATATTCTTTCCGCATAGACACTGTATCTTATTATTTCTCTCAATCAACACATAACTTTTGGTGATTCTGTTTTTGTGGCATCTTAATACTTCACCGGGACCAATTTTATCATATTTCCACAATTTCTGTTTGCAGGCCGCGCATTTTATTGTCAGCATTACATTATACTTCTGATGGTTTCGTAAAAAGTAAAAAATTACCTTTTTACGAACGTTTTAGTATCTATCTATCAAAATCGCATCATATTTGTTAAGGATTTATCTAACAAAATATTTTCGCCACCAAGACACAAATGTAAGTGATCAGTTATCGGTTATCAGTAATCAGTTTTCCCTTACTGATCACTTCTCACTGATAACTGTTCACCCGTGACTGACTTGGTGCCTTTGTGGCTATTTTTTCGGTTTATCCGGGTTGAGTTAAAAGAAATCGTAGAATTCTCTGGGATTTAACTCAGAAGATCCACCAAAGCCGTTTTTGATAAAAAACGTACGAATTTCGGTACATAAATCGCATTTATTAATGTATCCGGGACGGGACGGCGAATACGCCAACTCTTTCTGCGCAAGTTTATAAATTCCTTGAATACCGGAACGGAAAAGGGTTGTTATCACCGGGTATCGATTTTCAGATAGGGGTCGGCCTAAATCTTGTACTGAAATCGACAGTCCGCTGCAAAGTCCGGGAATATAGTTGCCGAACAGATCGATATGGAAATGGGAAGTATCCGAAAGCTCAGGGGCACATCCGGATGAATTTTCCTTAATTATCTTTGTAGGCGTTTGCAGTTTTAAAACGGAACGAAATGTATTCAGTGACCGTCCTCCCATGTGGATCCAGTATATCTGAAGTACCCTCAACAGATAATTTTTACCAAATTTTTCTTCATAAATTTCAAGTGGATGCGTTTTGCTCGGGTCAAAAGTTGAAAGATCTTTGATAAAGTCATTGATCCAGGGGAATACATTAATACCGGTCTTTCGGCAGGCCTCAATCACTCCCTTGACTTTGGAAAAGGGTGTAAATTCATTATGAAAAGGACTGATCGAAACCAGCAGAGTTTCGAGCCCTCTTCTGTTCAGGTCAAACAGAATGCTTTTAGCAGCTTCAACGTCCTGAAACCATGCAGAATTGGTTTCCACGTATTGAATCGATACGCCGGTACTGTCTGCAATTTTAAGGATTTTTTTAAGTTTGTCCGGCTTAAGCAGAGGCTCTCCTCCACCTATGTGGACGGATCGGCAGCCGAAGGAACGAACAAGTCGCAGATATTCTCCGGCAGCTGCAGAACCCAAATATTCCTTCCCCCGACCGGGGCAACAGTTGTAAAGTCAATGTCTGCATCTTGAAGTGCAGAAATAATTGGTTATGATTCCACCTGAAACAAGGCGCTTGATCACAAAATCGCTCATATCACCATACTTTCTATGGTGTTTATGTAAAAAAGTACATAATTTTATGTAGTTCTTTACATAATCTCAAAATTTTGTTATGTGTCGATATTTCTGTTTTTGTTAGATCATCAGAACAACTATTTTAATTTGCCGTAATCAACCTCTATAAAGCTAATAGAAGGAGGTATTTAGGAAGAAATGATGGAAACTGAAAATCGAGATTATCCTAATATTTCGGGCAGACGCTCTGGTTACGACCGCAGGGTATTAGCTGATTCTCATTACAGGTCAATTGAAAAACGAGCCACTCCCGACAGAAGAAATGGACCACAGAAAAGGACAGACAAACGATATAGAGTTAAGGATCTCACCTTTGTCAAACTCAGATCTAAATCTGAAATAGAAATCGGACAACTCTTAGATATAAGCATGGAGGGGCTTGCGTTTCGCTGCTTTGTAGATAACAAACAACCACGAAACTATTATAATTTGGGACTATTTTTATCTGGTGGTGGTTTCAGTATTGACCAGATCCCTTTCAAGGCTGCTTCAAACATTGAACTTGCTAATAACTCACAATTTAGCACAATAATTCTAAAACGATACGGTGTGCAATTCGAGAAGTTGACGCCCGATCAAACAAACAGTTTGGATCATTTTCTGCTAAACTATACTTTAGGCGAGGCTTAAACGAATCAGGCCGGTGAGAAATCCGGGTTAATTGACCCTCACAGTAAAATACTCCCTTTTGGGGACGTCTATACATTGTTTAACTGATTGTATTAAGGTCCTATGCCGTATTATATGGTATCAAAATAGCAAAGAAGGTATATCATGCCAAACACGAAAAAGATGATTGAGCAACGCAAGCATAAACGCTTTCATGTCCAAAACGGTACGTATGCTATGCTCAAATATAAACCTGCTATGATGGGCCAAATCACGAATATGAGTAAGGACGGACTGTCGATTCGTTATATCGATGGGGAACAACAGTTAAGTGATTCCAACGTATTAGATATATTCATGACAGAGAATAGCTTTTATATTGAAAAATTGCAGGTCAAAACCATTTCTGATCGTGAAGTAACTGATAAGCATTCTTCCGATTCCAACAAGGTAAGGCAACGAGGTATCCAATTTGAAGGGCTGAATCCCATCCAACTATTTCAGTTATATTATCTGCTCCAAAACCATACAGCAGATAGGCGCTCTGTCAAAGACCGCAGGCAACTGGACCAAGCCCCGTATAGCGGCGCAGACAAGAGAAAAATAATCGAGAGAAGGAAAAGCCAGCTATACGCGTGATATTTCTTGTACTCTTCTTCAAAAGTTATACCCAAAACCTTCCGTTTTATAACAGGCCCCTCTCAGACACGCTATTTCCCCGGCCCCGGACTCTTTAGGGTTCGCGCAAAAATAACTTCACAGAATTGGCGCTCAGAT
>JAQYVG010000179.1 GCA_030145595.1 Desulfobacterales bacterium
CGCCGCTCATCGGAAAAATAGCCATTTATGGATGGACACTAATTAGGGTCTGGCCAACTCTTGGGCATACAGAAACGCCCCGTCGCGTTCTATCCACTGATCGCCCTGACGCTCCATGATCCATCCGCTGGCGTTTTTGCCCCCAAAAGGGAGTCTCAGCGGTGTAAAGGCAAAGTCGGGATTGTCGTGCACCATTCCAAAGTGCGTCTCAAAAATCGCCTTGGTCACGTCCGGCGGCGATCCGAAAAATGCCAATAAAAAGCCGTAGCGCGTCTGAATCAGCTCCGCTGTCGCCTGTGCGGGATCGTCAAAAGGCTTCAAAATCAGAAACGGGCCGAAGAGTTCGAGATCGGGTATCGAGGTGTTATCTTTCTCCAGAACCAGCGGATAAACCACATCACCATCAATGGCCCCTGAAATTAAGCGCGCATCCGCGCACTTATCAAGGGCGTTGTGCAAAATTGACAGGGTCCGTTCCACTCGAATCGGACCAATGTCGGTTTCAGGATCTAAAGGATCCCCCACCTTCAAACGCTTGACACCGTCTAATATCTGCTCGCGCACCGCAGGATAAATGCTGTGGTGGATGTAAGCCTTTTTGAGCGTCGTGCAGTACTGGCCACCGTTAATAAAAGCCCGGCGGGTTATAAAACTGCTGGCCGTCTTAACATCAGCATCTTCAAATACGACTGCCGCCGGCATGCCGCCCGGCCCTGCAAAAAACAGCTTATCAAAAGCTTGATGCCGGCGCCTGTACACCTCCCCTACTGCCGATGCTCCGGAAATAAAGAGCACCCGAATCTCTTTGTCCTCCACGCAACGCTGGCCGAATTCACGGTTATTCAGACCGACGACAGGCTCAAGGGATTCGAAGGGCCGGCAAATTTCACCCAAAATTTCGGCGGTTCGAGGCGTCTGGGAAGAAAGGCTGAATCGCAACCGATTCCCGGTCAGAATAGTCGCACCTCCCAGGCGGGCCAGCACTACCACCGGAGCATCATAGGGGAAAATAGTTGCCACTGTCCCGTACGGCTTGCCGTTCTCCACCCAGGGAATCTCCTCTTGCATGGTTTGCAGGTGTTGAATCGACAAATCGATTTCAATGGATGTAATCTTTACGGGAAATCCGGCATCATGGGCGGCAGCTTCCTGCAGATTCGCTTTTTGACGGGCAAGTGCCGCTGCCAGCCGCCGGGTCTCTTCAAGTCGTGTTTGATATTCCTTATTTTGAATCATCGGCTCCTTTCTAAATTGAGTTTTTGATTTCAATATGATATTAGTTTATTTATTGAAAAGTTACAATTTCATCTACCAAAAAAATCGTATCACAAACCATTAACCGGGGCAACATGAACGCCAGAATAGCCATTATCGGAGCCGGAATAGCCGGCTTAGCTGCAGCTTACAGACTAGCTGAGGCTGGATTCCAGCCTGTTATCTTTGAAAAGGAAGCTTTTATCGGCGGCAGGATGAGTTCGAAAAACCTGGATGGCTTTATCGTCGACAAAGCGGCTTACACAATTCCGGCCACACATAAAAATTTGAGACGGTTTTGTAAGGAAATGGGCATGAAACGTTCACTGGTTCCTACACCCGGAACATATTCGACGTTCAGTGCCGGCAAAGAATATAAAATCAAAATCGGATCATCCAAGCAATTTTTTAAATCCGAACTGTTTTCCGCCAAAAGCAAGAGAGAAATCATCAAGCTCTTCTTATATGCGCGCTCATTGGGAAAATCGCTGAACCTTGCTAAACCGCGCAAAAAATCGTTTAAGCTGGAAGAACAATCGGCCGCCGAATACCTGTCTAACAACTACGATAAACAGATTCTTGAATACCTCGCTTATCCTCTTTTCTGTGAAATGTACCTGGGAACGCCGGAAAATAATTCCAAGCTTGCTTTTCTGGCTGCTTTCAAAAATCTGCACCGCTTAAAAATATTTGCCCTGGAAAAAGGCATGGGCTCGCTGCCCGAGCGTATGGCGCGAACATTGGATATCAGACTGCAAACTCCTGTTATCGAAATTAGCCGTACAGCCCCCCAAGGGCCTTTCGAAATTCAAACCGGCGGCGAAAATCCTGAAAAACACCTGTTCGAAGCTGTAGTTTTTGCCGTCCCATCGCCGATCGTGCCCAAAATATATGCTGATCTGCCCGAAGCATTAAAAGAATGTTTTCTCGCTATTTCTTACGCGCCGTCTATTATTACTTCTCTGGCTGTAGACCGGCAGTACCCTGATACATCCATGATTAACAGCCTGTTGCGGAAAGATTGCCGTGTACTTGGAAATATTATTTTTGACCGCCACAAAGGTCCCCACCGTGTTCCCGAAGGCAAGGGGCTGGTAACGGCGATCCTTTGCGAACAGGCCAGCCGCAAGCTGTTTCATGAACCTAATGACGTCGTCATTAATGAAGTTTTGAAAGAAATAGATTTTCTTTTTCCCGGTTTTTCGGGCAGGCTGATATTCCCCAGAGTTTACCGCTGGGAATACGGTGCGGTTCAGCCGCGGGCCGGTTTGATATATAAACAGGATTCGACTCGCAAAGCACTGAAAGACGAACTTGATGATCTTTACTTTGCAGGTGACGGCCTGTACTGGTCGGGCCTTGAAATCAGCTTCAACACCGGTATCCAGGCAGCCAAGCAGATAATTAAAAAGATGGGTAAAAGTAAAAAGATAGGTAAAAAAAGAAAGCGTTCTAAAGCCTAAACCGGGTAAACCGAAACCAGATTGACTATTGTTGATTGACGGAGCGGAGCGGAGATCCCGATTTTTCGGGGATGATTGTTGATTGATGATTGTTGATTGATGAACATTGTAAAACCCGGTGCACATCTGGACCATATGCTGCGGACAACGCGACTGCATCATGTACAGCTCAGCAATATGGCCGATGTAAAGGCCAATATGATGCTGACCATTTATGGATATACATTTTAATGAAAAAAACTACATAATCGAGCCTGAAAAATACGCACAGCTTTGTACCTGTGGAAACCGGCATCCGCTGATTTCGATCAAAATGTATTCAGGCACAGATGCGTATACGCATCTTGCCAAAGATTGCCGCCAGGCGGTCGGCAGCGGGTCTGTTTTACTCGTTGACGACGAAAATACCCACAGGGCCGCCGGTGGCAGGGTTGTAACCTGCCTGCAAGAAAATTCCGTCCGGCATCAGGTGATAACGCTTCCGGGCGATATTGGTGTGACCGATCGTCTTGCGGAGCGCATTACTGCTGCAAGCAGCCGACATGGATTAATTGTCGCAGTCGGTGCAGGAACAATCAACGATCTTGGGAAATACGCGGCAGCAAAAAGAAATATGCCTTACTGGACGGTTCCCACCGCCCCTTCCATGAACGGTTATACTTCCTCCATTGCGGCCGTAAAGGTCAAGGGCGTCAAACGTACGCTGCCCGCACCGCCGCCCCAATTCATTTACGTTCATCCCGAAGTAATCCGGCAGGCGCCGATAAAATTACGTCAGGCCGGTTTATGTGACGCGCTGGCAAAATCCGTCTCGGACATTGACTGGCAAATCGAATCATTGCTCTTTGGCGGCAACTATTGCGCTTTGCCGTCGGCTATCGTCGCCGAATCGGAAAGTAGCTACATGGAGCATCCGGAAGGCATCGCTGAAGGCAGTGAAAAAACAATCATGGGGCTTTTCAAAGGGCTTTTGGTCTCAGGTGTTGCCATGAGCCTTGCCGGCTCCAGCGCTCCGGCATCAGGGGGAGAGCATTTGATTTCTCATTTTTTGGATATGCGCGCAAGCCTCACCAAAAGAAATCCCGAGCTTCACGGTCTCCAGGTAGGAGCCGGAGTAATCCTTGCGGCCGCATGTTACCAGCAGCTGGCATTAATCCATGAAAAGGATTTGAAAAGTACCGCTGCATATGCCTTTAGTACCGATGCCGGCAACATTCCTTCCGTGTGGGGCAATATGGCCGCCGAGGTTGAAAAGCAGTTTTTAAAAAAACGCGAACATCTTTTAGCCTTCGACAGGCTGCTGCCTGAAAACTGGCAGACGCTGAAGATGCTTTTTGGCAAGGTAAAAAAGCCGCAGTTTTTTATCGACCTGATCCGGCGCGCAGGATTTGATATGACTCTTGAAGCGCTTAATCTTGTAAAGGATGAATTCCGTCTGGCTGCATCAGCGTCCCGTACGATCCGCGAGCGGATTACCGTCCTTGACCTTGCGGCACACACAGGTGTTCTCGAAGATGCGACCGCAGCGGCCCTGGAGCTGCTGATATGAAACCATGGATCATAGCACACCGTGGAGCTAGTTTTGAAGCCCCGGAGAATACACGATCCGCCTTTGATAAAGCTCTTACCTATCCCATCGAGGGCCTGGAGCTGGATGTCCAGATGACCAGCGACGGCCGGCCGGTTCTGTACCACAACCGGACCCTTTTCCAAATCAACGGCAGTCGCAAAAGGATTTCCGATTACACCTACAAACAGCTCCTTGCCTGTGATTGGGGCGGATGGTATTCTCCGCAATATGCCGGAGAAAAGATCCTCACGCTGCATGAAACCCTCAGCTTGTACAGCCGGAGCACCCGGCTACTAATCGAAATCAAGTCACGAAAACAAGATCGGATGTCCGGCAGATCTTTCGAGCTTACCGACAATATATTGAAAGCATTGGAGACCACGGCGTTTGGGAATCATCGAGATAATATTTTTTTTCTCTCTTTTGATCCGGATGTCTTAAAATATGCCTTCCGCCAAGCGCCCGGCTTGAAATATGTGCTTAACTTATCGCATTCGAGCGGGGAACCGACGAGTCCTGCCGCGATTCTGCGGCAGCCCCGGTCGGAAACCGATCATCTGTACGCCCTGTGCGTAAAAGAAAAATTTCTTTCACAGGATCTGGTCTCATATACCCGCAAGTTACAAAAGCTTTTAATGACATATGCCTGTAACGTTGCCAAACAGGTGAACAAGGCCCTTAGTCTGAATGTTAACGTGATTATTACGGACAAACCCGGCTGGCTGGCGGCATTACTCCATAAAAAAGGCCTGCGATGATTACAAGGGATATGTCTCATCTGTCGACTCATTCGAATTCCTTCATCTGTCGGTGGATGAAGATGATCTGACAATAGTCAGAACCAAGACCTGCTTGACTTGACATCTAACAATCATGATATCTGTACCTCAGGTATTTTTCAGCATCTAATAAACAAAAAAGGATCAAGAACACCATGAAAGAATACACTGAAAAAAAACTGAACAGAAAAGAAATGGCAAAACAATTTGAGGAACTCGCTCGCCGGATTCGGGAGGGCCGATTTTCAGCGGGAAATAGAGTATGGTCAGTTCCTGATGAGATCGACACTAACATTCGGTTTAAGGAGAAAAAAGGCCGATTTGAGGCCAAACTGAAATTTCGCTGGTCCACACTGAAAGATTACGACCAAGACTCCCGAAAAGCATTGGATGATTGGCGGGATTCCATAAAATCAATTAAAAAGCGAATGTTGGGTGCTTATAAGAATATTTCCCGAGCGCTCAAAGATCATCAATTTCCTGAGCAGGAAGACCTCAAAGCGCTCACCGAAAGCTCACAGGCCTTCTTCAAGATAGCGGATTCGGAAATGAAAGACGCCATGAAAGAATTCACGGATCACCTGGAAAATCTCAAGCAGGCAAAGGCCTCTGGTCTTTTGAATGTGGTGGAACATGAAGTCCGGGATATCGGAAACCGTATGCGAAATTGTCACCGGGAATTCAAATGATGAAAAAGCAAAAGGTAGAGTCATGATGCAAGTTGATGATGTAGCTGGGTGACAGTTCCAATAATTTGCCGATTCCTTAAAGCTTGCATACAAACTACTCCAAGGGTGGTATTGATTGTGGTACGAAATCATCAACTCAAGACCTGTGTTTACTTCTATATAAGACAGGAGTTTGGAACTTGAAATTTTGCAGATATCACAAATGCGTTGATGGTCTCGATATTGGCAAGATAACCCAAAAATGCAAGATTCCCAAACCGAATCGTCTATGATAATAGTTTTATGTCACCCGTTGGTTAAGGCAAGCAATCCTCACTTTTTGCAAGCCTTGTCTTAATCAAGGTATTACAAAATTGTAAAAATGCATTTGCGGATTAGGCGTCTTCCACTGTATGCTTATCCCGCAAAGGTTATTTTGTATAAAAAGAAATAATATTTTGAATTTACTAATAAATAATAGCAAGCGGTCTATAATTCAATATGCGGCTTATGCGTCTTTAAAGGTACGTGTTTGTCCATATTTTTAGGACGTATAACTATAGTTATACAATTATAAATTATGATGAAATGGGCAACAGTTTTTTCTATTATATTTATTGCATTTCTTATTTCAATATCGGTTCCATTTAACCTTGTGATTGCACCAGCTCGTAAATTTCAGGTAGTTGATGAAAATAAAAAGCTAATAAAGAAATTTTCAGTTAGACAGCACTGGTATCAGTCTTCATTGGATTTTAGTGGAGATACAGATGTTATAATTATAAAGGATGGGAAGGTAGAATTTCCAAAAAGATCAGTAAAAACTAATTTAGTCTCTTTGATTTTAGGGGCTATAAACCAATTTTCAAGTGTAGGTATTCACGCAAGTTATACTTCCAATGAAAGTATTGGAATATTTGATTCTGGATACACTGATAAATGGTTGTATAATGGAAAAGGTTTAGAGGCAGGATTTGTAGTATTAAATAAAAAAACAAAACCAAATAAATAATTTTTATAAATGTTGAATAAGTAGTTTAAATTGTAAATAATTTATGCATAACAATTTCATGGAGATAGACGGGCTGTTACCGCCGTTTTGTAATTTATAACAGTTATTGGCATCTAAATTTATTTCAAGTTCATTGCTGGTAATCCGCCCGCCACTCATGAATACGTTAACCCAATGCATGATACCTGCCTTCCACCAATCAAAAAACGAAGCCCAAAATATTTGCGATTGCCTTACCTTATCTTCAACGATTATCGTAAAGCCCTGCAGCCGGAGGACAGCCTGTTGGTTTATTATGCAGGCCACGGCTGGTTGGACGAGCAGGCCGACGAAGGCTATTGGCTGCCGGTGGAGGC
>JAQYVG010000017.1 GCA_030145595.1 Desulfobacterales bacterium
ACTTTAGTACGTCGAGGGCGGAAACCCGCGGAGAACGCCGCTCATCGGAAAAATAGCCATTTATGGATGGACACTAGTTAAATGAGCACTCGGGGCGTTCCTCCATAAAACCGCTGCATGGACAATCCTTTTTTAAACTCTGGGGGAACCACGCGGTTTAAAAGCAAACAATTAAGAAGTGTTAAATTTTTCTAATTGTGAAAGGAAGACAAACGTTTTCTTGCCGGGCCAATTTTTTGATAATGGGCGGTCTTTATACCTATTATAATATTCCAGAATATCTTCGAACGTATCCAAATCATTCCAGCGGGAAAGCAGCCTGACGTTGAGTCCCATTTTTCCGGCTTTTTCAAGTGTTGTGGAAAGTACGTTTTTAGTGCTCCAGGGAATATTGCGGAACAATTCCGGATAAGGTTTTCGCAGGCCGACCAGATAATAACCGCCGTCATGACATGGTCCCAACACAACTTCGGCCTGTTTGGACAAAAGTAACCCAAAAGACTCGTTTATTATGGACTTGGGCAAATCGGGGCTGTCGCTGTCGACAATGGAGACGGCCTGATATCCCCGGGCCAAATTATCTTGAAAAATATTATTCAATCTTTCCCCCAGGCCTTTACCTCGCTGGGCAAAAAGCTCAAAGCCGTCCAAAGACAACTCAGTGAAAGTGTCTCTGGCATCCTCGGGTGTGTAGGCTATCGCTCTATCGACTCCGTTAAGGGCGCTGATTTCTGTTATCCTGTCATGCAGGGAACACCGGTATAGGCCGGCAGCATCTGCCGGTGAAAGCTGAGGGATAAAACGGGTTTTAACTTTTCCGGGCACGGGTTCCTTTGCGACCACCACCAGTAGTTTTGCTGATTTTTTATCCATTTAAAGACTCCATAGGGTGCCGCAACCTTTACAGCATTGCGGGGGCTGTTCAGTTTGACGTTTTTTTCTAAAGGCCCTGTACCTATGCCCGGACCAAATTTCGGCCAGGGAGCTGTCAAAAACATTGCCCAGAATGATAGAATCGTAATCAGAAGTGGCAAAGGGAGAAATGCAGCACGGCAAAACGTTGCCGTTGGCGGTAATATACATGAGGGTTTTGGGCCGATAGCACCGTTTCCACGGCATGGAGTTGCGACCATTTGTCTGCACACTTTCAGGCGGACTGCTGAGTCCGGAAGCATTGAATTGAACACCTAATTGCTTGGCAATTTCATCGCTCGCATTGACCAATTCATTTACAGCGACATCTGAATCCATAAGTGTTTTTTCAGGCCTTGCCAGACCGTAGCCCTCATCGTCATGGAAATAAACCAGGCGTTGCAGATAAACTTCGGTTACACCCAAGGAAGCTGCCAGCCTGACAAAATCAGGAAGCTCAGAAATATTTTCCCGGGTTCCCAGATACCAGAGCGATAGTTTGGGATTAAAAACTTGAAGAGATTTAATGCGCTTGGAAAACACCTGCACATTACTGACGATGCGGTTGAATTTGTCGCTATCGCGCATCGCCTTATATCCTGCCGGGGATGCGGCATCCAGGGAGATGCGCAGTTCGTCAAGGCCGGAATCGATGAGTTGAACCTGACGTTTTTCATCCAGCAATACACCGTTGGAATTAAAAAATACATATGCCTTCCGGTCTTTAAGATATTGGATCATATTGGGTAGTTCTGCGTTTAAAAGCGGTTCTCCAATCCCGTGCAGCGCTGTCCGCTCAAGTTCCGGCAGTTGGTCGCATATCATAATGAATTCTTTAAGCGACAGGTCGCGCTGTGGTTCCCAACTTCCTTTGTACAAAATGCACCCCTTGCATTTGAGATTACACCTGCTGGTCGTTTCCAGGTAGAGATTTTGGGGAAGCTTTAAATTTGAACTATTGTTTGCATGCATTTAGATTCCCCTGACGATCGTCGTGCAGATACTCCCTGTGCGGAGGGGCTTGGTTACCGGGGAAAGCCCGCCTTCCAGTTGAATGGTTTTCCCCTGAAATATGGGGCAGTATTCATCCGGTTTTTCAAACTGCCCCCTGAGTATCCGCCGGGCGGCACACCCGCCGCCGCAATTGCCAACGTGTTCGCAGTCCAGACAGAATTGCGGAATTTTATGGGTTTGTTTAAATAGGGACGATTGAAAGATAGTCTCTTTTTTTTCAACAAGATCCTCGATGGTAAGATCGGAATTCGGCCAATAAACACAGGCCTTCAAAAGTCTGTCAGGTGTTATGCGCATGCTCCGGCCTCCGCACGGTGTGCCCTTTAAACCCTTTAAACCCATGAAAGTGTTGACCAGCGGCTCGCTCACGGAGATGATCTCGCTACGGCTAAACAGGGCTTCAAAGGCCTGCCAATATTGATCGAAGCTCGGCATGAATTCAGCGGTATACATCGGCTGATAGACATTGACCCGAAAGTCGGCCTCGAATGAAGCGGCAAGTTGGGCGATGCTGCCCAGATCTTTGTAATTCAGGTTCATGAGAACAGCTAAAATCGAAACCCGGATGCCAAGGCGCCTGCACCTGGCGATGCCATCCATGACTGTTTTCCAGTTGCCTTGGCCGCGAAAGTCGTTGTGACGTTTTTGATCGGGAAAATCGACTGAAAATTCAACATCACTGAAATATTTGAGAACATCATCAGGAGTGATGGAAAGCGTGTAACCGTTTGAAGCCAGGGTAAGTTTTATCTGCCTGGCAGTCAGGTATTCAAGTATCTCAAAATATTCAGGATTTAAACCGTTTTCTCCTGTGCCGAATCCGATGGAACTGATCTCAAGGCTCTCGCACACCTTTTGAATATCGGCCAGCGTCAAATTATTTATCCGGTCTTGATCACGATAGCAGTGTGCGCAGGATAGGTCACAGTCGCTGGTTAGACCGATTCCTAGCGAAACCATAGAAAACCTCCGTTAATTTCTTGCCGGTATTGCATTTAACCTTTCCATAGGTATCTCAAGGGCACCAAAAACATGTAATAGGTGGCCATGATTGTTCCTTTTAGCGTACCCGTGACTTTTGACGTCCCGATGCGTTTACGGTAGGTTATCGGCACGCTTTGAATCCTCAGGCCCTGGCGGGCTGCCTTGACCACCATCTCCACCGGCCACCCATAGGTCATTTGCTCCATCTTCAAACCGAAAAAGGCGCTGGTTTTAATTGCCCGAAAAGAGCCGATATCCGAAATACGAACTCCGTATAGCAGTCGCAGCAGCAGTACAATCAATCGGTTACCCCACTGGCCATGGAGCGGCATGGCCCCCTTCTCAAGCACTCCTCCGATACGATTGCCAATCACAAGGTCGGCTTGATCTTGAACCACCGGCATTGCAATCACATCCAACTGGCGGGGATCATCGCTGCGGTCGCCGTCTAAAAATACGATTATATCACTCTCCCGGGCGGCCTTGGCTCCTGCCAGACATGCTGATCCATATCCGCGGCACGGTTCATGAATAACCCGGGCGCCGGCTAACTCAGCCTGCTGGGCAGTGTCATCCGTGGAACCGTTGTCAACGACGAAGATATCCTGTACCCGATCTTTAGGAACTGCCCTGACCACACCGCCGATGGCCCGGGCTTCATTGAGCGTTGGAATGACAACTGATATTTTCACGTCGAAAACTTTTGCCCTCTTCAATACGAAAGTGAATGCATGTCGTTCGTTTCTGACTCCTGCTTTCCGACCCCCGACCCCTGCTTGCCCGGCGTAGCCTTGGCGCAGACGGGATCTCTGACCCCTGCTTGCCCGGCGTAGCCTTGGCGAAGACGGGACCTCCGACCTCTGACCCCCGACCTCTGTATTACCGCAGCGGCTCCTTGGCATTCAGTGCCCAGTCATAATGAATGTAAGCAATTTTCGGATCACGTTCTAAAAACGTCAGAGCTTCCTTGGCCAGATAAGGTTTAACAAATTCCGGAACAGAACCTGATTGAGAATCGAAATCACCGGCAAACCAGTCAAATAATTTAGAAAGATAAAGCGTATTTTCGGCGTAATCAATCCGCGTCCCACGGGAAGAACGAATATATCTGCGAGTCTTTTCTTCCAACTTGGCCTGGACATTTGCTTCAGTGAATGCAAATCTTGCCAGAAGGGGGCAGCTAGAGGAAGCACAGACGATGGAAAAATGGATTCTAGGATCTTTGAGCCTCTTTCGCAGTATTTCATTTTCGATATCGTCCTGGCTCAATCGTCTTCCGGCCACGATATGATCGCGGCTGGTAAAAAACTTGGTGGCGGTCCAGACTCCGGGGAATATTGTTTCACGCACGCTTTTTTTAGGCTTCCACTTGATCACCTTGTCGATGGTTACGGCATTGTAAGCATTCAGCCAAAGAGCCAATTGACCATTTCCGGACAGTTCATCCGCTTTAGCTTGCTTCAAAGATTCCATGTATTCCTGGAAACGCGGTTCTTTTGCGATACCCTTATAATCTACCAAACCCTTATTGTCCACGTACTGTTTAAGAATCTGGTCAAATTTAAAATGATCAAAAGTATCAGCAAGAGTTTCTGGCGGTGTACTGCTGAGTATTAATACTGAAAACAAAAAAATAATTAGTTTTTTCATCATTTTTGGGCCTCCACGTATTTTTCGGTCCTGTTCGCGGTAAAAAAGCCGCTAACCCAAGATTGATGGGCATACCGTTTAAAGATATAACTGGTTGCAAGAAGCGCAAACAGGGGAAGATATTCAAGCAATAAAACCCAGGCGGGCATGATACCCATGGGAGACACATATTTTATATATGACAGTGCCACCGTGCAAGTGAAAATCAACCAGGCGATCGAGGGAAAAAAGGCTAAAAAAGGAATCAGCATAATAACATACCAGGGATGCAGCGCCGCCGGCATCAATATTAACAGTAAGCCGGCTAAAAAATAAGCGCAGCGGATGCTCTGTTCTTTTTGTTTCTCTTTAAAAAAGAAATAAAATCCCGCGGCCATCAGAAAAAGCATAAAGAATTTACTAAGGAAAAAATAATCCAATCCCGGAACAAGACCCATGATCAAATATTTCAATCCCAAGTTGAAGCTTTCATAGGGATTTTTAAAATAAATCGGTAAAAAGCCGCCTATCTTGTTTCCGGCGGTTAAATACGGCAGATATAAAAGCAGAAAAGAAACCGCAAAAACGATCACCCCCTTAATCCTTTCGCCTCGATTTAAAAGGGCAGGCAGTATCAGGGCCGGATATAGCTTGGTGGCACTGGAAAATGCCAGGGCGATGACGGCAGGCGTTTTCCTATTTTTAGCATTCAGATAAAACGCCAGAACCATCAAAAGTACTGTCAAACCTTCCAAATGCCCGCTGTAACCAATTTCGAAAATAACCAGAGGATTCCAGGCATAAATAAAGAGCCTTGTTTCTTCGAAGCCGTAAGCCCTGAGAAGTGCAAGTAACACCAACAGGGTCATCACGTCAAAAAAGACCATCAGACCCTTAAACCCAAAAATTCTGTCCCCTACCAGGATGTGGGAAATACGGAAGAACAACTGAGCGCCCGCAGGATAGATGGTGGGAGATTCTTTGCGATTGATATGCGGATATATCTCGTCATCCCTTAAGGATCTAAGTTTTTCAGATGATGGTGGATAAAGATAAGGATTGATGTCATTTTGCTGCACGCGACCGTCCCAGATATAGCGATACATATCTGTTGAAAGTACGGTTGGATCGGTTGGAACCAGAACGGCTCTGAAAAATATTGCAAAAAATATTATTATGACTATCAGGCTTTTTGAGTGCCCAATTTGAGGCAGATAATTGAAAATAAGATAGACACCGATAAAGTAGAGTATCGCCAGGAACAGGAACAAAGATAAAAACAAGTGGATGTCGGTTTTATGTAGAAATTCGGGCATGAATCTATGAAGCTTGAAATTAAACAGGTAGACGGCTCCGGAGATTAGGCCCAACCCAACGATTCCGGCATGAACCGGATGATGTCTGAGTCCGTTTGTCCCTTTATTGTTGGGTTTTTCCATATCCATGTTTTATAGAAAGAAAAAAGACGTAAAAAAATCCTGCGGTATAAATAAACAGAAATGGGCTGATCAAATATCTGCTAAAGAAAAGAAACATGCAAAGCCCGGTTAGAGAATATAAACCCAATAAAAATTCAATAATGGATAACGAGTCAAGGGGAATCGCATAGCGTTTACCTCTCCACCTATCTTCCTTTCTCTTTATCCCATATTTAGGAGTGCGGATAAAACCACTTTTGATATTAAAAAACGCTTCAAGGACCGCCTTGGTGTTATTTACAGCGATACCGGTGCCCAGACACATCAGAACCGGCAGGTACTTTATGCGCCTTTTCCAGTCACGATAAAGAATTCGTTGCGAAAAAAGGTACATGGATGAAGGTCCAAAGGTGGCCAAACAAAACAGTGTAAAAATCATCATCGGATAAGCGAGGTTGTTAAAAAACAATTTAGTGTACAGCATCGGTATCGAAGTTAACACCACCAGAAGCATCATGGGATGGACCATGTAGTGCGTCAAGTGTAAAAAAGCCTGGATTTTCACAAGCATAGAAAGGTCAGACCTGAAAAGTTTTCCCAAATTTTTTTTGGCTGTTTGAATAGACCCTTTGGCCCAGCGATGTTGCTGGGATTTGAACGCATTGATTGTTACCGGTATCTCGGCGGGGCATACTACTTGCGTTGCGAATGCTAATTTCCACCCTTTTAGCTGGGCCCTGTAACTTAAATCCAGATCTTCGGTAAGGGTGTCGGCCTGCCAGTTACCTGCATCTTTGATCGTTTTTTTTCGCCAAACGCCTGCCGTTCCGTTAAAGTTCATAAACAGACCGCTCCAGGCCCGGGACGCCTGTTCTATGGCAAAGTGACCGTCAATACCCATTGACTGGGCTCTTGTAAGCAGTGAGTAGTCGCAGTTAAGGTGGCCCCAGCGGGTTTGGAGCATCCCTACATTAGGATCAATAAAATACGGAACGGTTTCCTTCAGGAAATCAGAATTGGGAACAAAATCGGCATCAAAAATTCCGATGAACTCCCCTTTGGCAGATTTAAGGCCCTCTTTCAGGGCCCCGGCTTTAAAACCGATGCGGTTGGTGCGGTGGAGGTAAACAATATCAAAGCCTCTGACTTTCATCTTTGCGACCACGGCTTTGGCGATTTCGACCGTGTCGTCGGTGGAGTCGTCCAGAACCTGAATTTCAAGCAAATCTTTGGGATAGTCAATCCGGCAGACGGCATCAATCAAACGTTCCACGACGTAGCGTTCATTGTAAATCGGAAGTTGAATGGTTACACGCGGCCAGTGTTTGGCAGAAACGTCTTTATTAAATTTTTCTTTTATCTCTTCGTGCTTTTTAAGGGCTTTGGGGCAGTTAAGGCGATAAAACATCATGAGTATGTAGCAGTTCATGCCATAGACAAAAAGCGACAAAAGGGCAAAGGTATAGATTAATAGGAAGACGTATTGAATTAGTTCCATCTCATATCCGCGTACAATACTTTAAATCATCTTGTCTTGCTGCGTTGGAATTCATTTTAGTTTGATCTGTTTGCCGTATGAAAGAGCATGGGATATTTTTATCTACCTTAAATGGATGGGCATTTAAAATCAATGTAAAAAGCTAAAACTCGATTAGGGGTCTGTGGTCAATTGTCCGTAGTCAGTGGTTTTGCAGGTTCGCAAGGCCTCTTTTTGTGTTTCACCTGTAGTGTAAAGATCCTGGCCCAGAGGATCAGGCTTTTCAGGATTAAATAAACTCGCTTCTTATTGCTCAGCAACGGACGACGGACAAGGGACAACGGACACCCAACTGAACGTTCTCGCTCAATTGGGGTTATATTTTGTGTGCGATGATACATACGACTGCATTGTGAATGTCAAATGTCTCTACCTTAAACCCGATATCCTGCAAAATTTCTCTGGTCCATGGCGGAAAAATACGAATTTTTTTAAAAAAACTTTTTTTCAGATTCCAATGGTTTTTTTCCCGTTCATAGATAATGTCATGGACTTTAACATAATCTTTTTCATACTCGACAAAGCATGTAAAAGTGGTGTTCGCATCATTTCGAATAGGAATAAAACGGTCTAAACCTCTCAATTCAGTGGTTAAATCTCTGAAAGTTAAAATAACCCGGCCACCTGTTTCCAGGGCGTTGTAGATCATCGTTAAAAGATGCCGGATATTTTGATGTGTGTTCAAATGGGTTAAGGTGTCGCCCATGCATACAACCAATTCAATTTTGTCGGGACAGTGTTTTGAAAAATTCAACAGATCATCGTTAATGATTTCAACAGGCAGGTCTTTAGCGCTTTCTTTAAGCTCGGTTAACAGGTTCTTACTCAAATCGATTGCAATTACCCTGAATCCTAATTCAGCCAGGGGAATTGATTGAAATCCGGATCCGGCCCCTAGATCTACTGCCACCCCTGAGAAACAGGGCACCACATGGTGATCTTTAAAAAAGTTCCTATGCTCCTCAAGTTTTTGGGCCATTCCTCCCGACATCCAGGAATAGTATTTTGCCAGATGATTTTCATAATGTTTTTTTACGGTAGCCATTTGACTAACAATCCTTTTTCCATAAAATATATTTTCTTTTTCAAAAGTTTTCATGCAGTTTTTAGGTTGAAGATCAGACAGTGAAATAGTACATATAGCAAGGCTTGAAATACAGGTCAAATACGAATTAGATACGAACACTTTGAACCTATCGAATGAACCAGCAGATATCCATAATCATACCGGTTCTCAATGAATCCGGCATCATCAATTTTACTATTGAACATCTTTATACCCTCGATTCTTCGAACACTGTTGAAATCATTGTCGTGGACGGGAGCCCTCATGGGGAGACCATCAACACCATAACCGGCTCTGATGTCCAAAAAATCAGCGGCCAAAAAGGCAGAGGATCTCAAATGAACCAGGGGGCCGCTGTCGCCGGCGGAGATATTTTGCTTTTTTTGCATGCAGATACCCGGTTGAGCCATGATGCTCTAAATCAAATTGTCGCAGCAACCAAGCAGCCTGATGTTGTGGGCGGCGCTTTTGATCTGAGGATCAACTCTGAAAAAAAAGTGTTCAGAGCCATTGAACTCATAGCTTCAACCCGTAGCCGCCTGACAAAAATACCTTACGGGGATCAAGCCATTTTCTTTAAAAAACGTTTTTTCGATCAAATCGGCGGATTCAAGAATATCCCCATTATGGAAGATGTGGAGCTGATGCAAAGAGTAAGAAAGGCAGGCAAAAAAATAAAATTTATCTCTCGCAAAGTTCAAACTGCCTCACGTCGGTGGGAAAAAGAAGGGATCGTATATTGTACACTGAGAAACTGGTCTATAAGAACCTTGTACTTATTGGGAGTGCCGCCGGAGAAGCTCAAGAAATTCTACTCTTAAAATTTTCGGACCGGCCGAGATTTCTCAAAGATCACCCAACCCGGAGCCAGGACCAATCGCGTTTGATACCCATTACGTATCACCGGCATTAAAGTGTTTTATTGGACCTTACCTATATAACAGATAAGACAGGTTTTGGATTGAAGATTCGAAACCCCAATCAATTCCGATATTGAGGTGACCTGGATTTGCGATTGAAGGCATCTTCAATCTGAAAAAAATAATCAAGTCCTCAAATAACCAAAGGTTCAATTGCCGTCGCGCACAGGCAAAGCCCGTTTGGGGTTGGAATGAGACTGATTGCTCCAGTACAGGTAGCCACTGTAGAAAGAGAAGTAGGCAGCCGTGGAACCGCTTGTTTCAGATGCCCAGGGGCAACAACAAGTAATATGAATTAGTTTTGTAAGCTTAACCTTGTCCCACTGTGACACACAACCTTGATGATAACCACTCGTGTTCTTATCATAAATCCCTGCTAATTCATCCAGTGTCGGCATCCGCCAGTCAGTATATCCGCCACCACGATAATTTTCACAGTACCGCTTGGCATCTTGCCAGTTAATGTCTTCCCTATTGTCTTTAGGCGCCCACATTAAACCTGTTTTCATATCTTTAACAGTCCCATTGTCATAGGCGGCAAATCGTCCGTCACGTTCGATTACTTTGGGCATGGCAACATCAGAGCTAGCGGGTGGAGTGCTTGTTTTAACTTTCCCGTTGAGTATAACCAAATATGTCCCGTTTTGTTGATATCCAACATCAATAACATCATATCCCGGCAACAATACCGCCTCAGTTTTTGATTCAATATAATCTGAATGTATAACAAAATCTTTCGCTGCTGTTAATGCTTTCACCTTTACCCCGGCTCGTTCTATGGCTTCACGCTTCGCAAACAACACGGCTTCTTTGTAATCCTGCTGCTTTGTGGTTTTTACACCGTCATCAACTCCTTTAATTCTAACATCAATCGTTCCGGCAACAGATATACAAGGAGCTATTAGCAATGCAATTAACACTATATATGTCATTCTTAACATAAAATATCCTCCAGACTTTTTAATTTGAGTGACTGCTCCAATTCAAGATGCCTTAACCAACGGGTGACATCAAACTATTATCATAGACGATTCGGTTTGGGAATCTTGCATTTTTGGGTTATCTTGCAAAACCCGGTAACTATCAGTGAGCATAAAATAATTGCCGTTATGTTTTTGATATCATATAATTTATCCTAATACAATTTGGGTTTTTGTTAATCCAGTCAAAAGCACGTCAGTGTTTTATACTTTGAACCTGTAACCGGGTGTTGCGCACACGGTTTGTTTGGCATGCATGAAAGCCTCCGGCTCGCCCTTTTGAGTGAAATCTGGTAAAATAAAACCGTGTTACGGTTTTATCTTTCATTTGAATTCATCCCGTGCTGTAAGCAGCGGGGAATTTAAATTTTCAGACAATTCGAAAAGGAGGGCACCATGAGTCAACGCGTAAAGGAGCTAATCGAACGATTTGAGGCATTTAATAATGAGATAATCGGGTTCGTCGAGAATTGTTCCGACGATAAATGGCGCAAAACATGTTCAGGTGAAGGCTGGACGGTCAATGTAGTAGCTCGCCATATCGCTGCAAGTCACTATGGCGCATTGGGCCTGGTTAAGATGATCGTCTCCGGAGAAACATTGCCGGAACTCACCACGGAGGCCATAGATCAGGGAAATGTAAAGCATGCCAAAAAACATGCGGATTGCACCAAGGATGAAGTGCTCGGTTATTTGAACAAAAATGGTGAAGCTATCGCTGCTTACCTAACCGGACTGAATGACGAAGGCCTTGACCGTTATGCCCGTCTCGCTCTAACCGGCGGTGATATTAGCGCACAACAATTCATCGAAAGCATTATTATTCAATCAGGCAATGAGCATCTCAACAGCATGAAAGCCGCCACCGGCGTGTATAAGTAAATTACTCCGTTATATTTCTCCAGGCCGCCAAAGCCGTGCAGAGCCAGGCGCCGACAAGAGCAATCCCACCAAAGGGCGTGATGGCTCCTAACCACCGCATTCCGGTTAGGGTAAGGAGGTACAGGCTACCCGAGAAAATAACAATGCCGATGACAAACAGCCAACCGGCGACCTTAAACAAACCGTCTTGAAACCAGCGATTCCCGGCCAAGGCAATCAGCGCCAGGGCATGGTACATCTGGTACCGTACCCCGGTTTCAAATACAGTCAGCAGATGTGGTTCCAATACAGCTTTGAGAGCGTGAGCCCCAAAGGCCCCCAGAACCACAGCCAAACCGCCGATCAGGGCGGCTAATGTTACAAAGAGTCGTCTCATTTAATACTCCTGCTTATATATGTTGAGTGTGACACCAGACTTGGAATCCAGTGCCAAACCTAAAAGTATCCCTATGTCAGAACCCCTATGGGGGATTAGCAAGAAAATATAAGGATCTTTTCTTAATGGTCCACCTTTACACCTGTATTGTTATTAACGGGAATCGCATTCGCAATATTGTGAGGATCTAAAAATTAATGATTTATGGAGTTACTGGATTGACAAATACGATTCTTAAACCATTTTTGAGGGACGGACAATTGACAATTAATCATCGCTTCTTATTCTCTATTGAATGGAAAACAATTTTCCTTTTTGCCCTTGGAAAACCTTGCGGATATCTGCTTTTTCGATGAGGAATTCCTTATTGTGCTTGTTATACCTTATCACTCATTAACAGGCTCAATCAGCAACGCTTATGAACACCGGCGACCTGAACGCATCTGAAACCTACTTTTGCGAAGGGTCAATTTAAAGTATAACGCTGGATTATTAAAACAGGAGGTCATAAAATGACAGAACCCTTACGTATCTCACCGGAAATGGCCTGGGGGAAAATAACTTCAGGCTCGGGACTGTTGGTATGTGCATATGATGACGATCAGAAATTCCAAAACAATCATTTGCAAGGCGCACTTTCGTATGCCGAATTCCAATCTAAACTCTCATCAATCTCCAAAGACCAGGAGATCATTTTCTACTGTGCCTGACCCAATGAAAAATCTGCTGCCGGTCTGGCAGAAAAATACTTAAATGACGGATACACGAACTTAACCGTACTCGGCGGAGGTGTCGAAGGTTGGAAAAATGCCGGTTACGCCATGGCGGAGTAAAAAATAACGACTTCTCTCTCCTTAATTCTATGAATTTTTCACGGGTTAGCTGCGCATCCAACCGTGATACCGCTCCACCCAGCTAAGGAGTTTTTCCGGTGCATTGGCTTTCTTCCACCGGCCGGCGGCAAATTTGTTGGCTTCCGCCAAGGTGGGATAGATATGAATGGTTCCCAGGATTTTATTCAAGCCCAGCCCGTTTTTCATAGCTAGAATATATTCCGCGATGATGTCGCTGGCATGCGTCCCGACAATAGTAACACCCAAGATTTTATCGGTGCCGGGTTTTGTCAATACCTTTACCAGACCGTGATCTTCGGAATCGGCAATAGCCCGGTCCAGATCGTCGATACCGTAGGTTGTGACCTCATAGTCCGTGTTGGTTTCCTTGGCTTCCAGTTCATTTAAACCGACACGGGCAACCTCGGGATCCGTGTAGGTGGCCCAGGGAATGACGCGGTAATCGGCCCTGAATGATTTGAATCTTCCAAACAGGGCATTTACCGAAGCATACCATGCCTGGTGGGCGGCGGTGTGTGTAAACTGATAGGGACCGGCAACATCGCCGGCGCAAAAAATGTTGGGATAATTGGTTCTAAGAAATTCATCGGTTTCTATGGTACCGTTGTGCTCTATCGCAACCCCCAGCTCTTCCAGACCAAAGCCTTTGGTATTGGCTACACGACCAACGGCAACCAGAATTTCGTCAAATTCTACAGAAACATCCTCTCCGTTATAATCGCAGATCAGGGTTTTTTGATCGCCGTCAACCCGCACCTCCTTGGCGCGATGGTTGGTAAGCACGCGCACGCCTTCCTGCTCAAATTTATTTTTCACAAGTTCGGAAATTTCTTCATCTTCGCGCAATAGGATGCGAGGTGCCATCTCGACCTGCGAGACCTGTGCACCGATGCGGGCAAAAGCCTGGGAAAGCTCACAACCAATGGGCCCGCCGCCTAAAACAACGAACCGTCCGGGTAGCTTGCGAAGCTGCCAGACATTGTCGGAAGTCAGGTAGTCAATTTTATCAAGTCCCGCAATGGGAGGAACAAACGGGCGCGCGCCGGTAGCAACAACGATATTGCGGGTAGTAATAACCTTGCCGTTCACTTCGACGGTATATGGTGAAGTGACCATCGCCGCACCCTGGATGCAATCCACACCAAGTTCGGTATAACGCTCCACAGAATCGTGAGGTTCAATTTTTTTAATGATCCTCTGAACCCTCTCCATGACATCGGCAAAGTCAAACTCGATTTCACCGCGTTTAAAACCAAATTCGGCCGACCGCCTGGCATACGATAACATTTTTGCTGATCGAAGCAGCGCTTTGCTCGGTACGCAGCCGGTATTCAGGCAGTCACCCCCCATTTTGTGCTTTTCGATCAAAGCCACTTTGGCCTTTACTGCCGCTGCAATGTATGCAGTCACCAGTCCCGCCGATCCCGCGCCGATGACTACAAGATTGTAATCGAATTTTTGCGGGCGGGGATAGTTGGCCAATACCCGGCGTGCTTTGATAAAGGTTACAAGCTTTTTGGCTGCCAGGGGGAAAATGCCAAGCAGCGCAAAAGATAACAAAATTTCGATAGAAAGAATCCCCTTGAGCGACTCGATCTTTGCTAACATAGTGCCGGCATTGACATATACTAAAGTGCCGGGGAGCATGCCGACCTGACTTACAATGTAAAACATAACCGTACGGATGGGGGTCAGTCCCATTACAAGATTAAGGACAAAAAACGGAAAAACAGGCACCAACCGCAATGTAAAAAGATAAAACGGCCCGTCCTTTCTAAAACTCTCGTTAACCGCTTTGAGCTTGCCACCGAATTTATTTTGGACATAATCCCTCAGCAGGAACCGGGACACCAAAAAGGCTAAGGTTGCGCCGATGGTGCTTGCAAAAGAAACCATAAGCAGCCCTGTCCAGAGGCCAAAAAGGGCTCCTCCTGCCAATGTCATTACGGTGGCACCCGGCAGGGACAGGGCCGTGACCGCAATATACAGGGCCATATAGCCACCCATCGTCAGCGCCTTATTATCAGCATAATAATTTTCAACCGCTTGCTGTTGTGACTTCAAATGCGATAAGGTAAAGTATTGCTGCAGGTCAAATGCATAGAAAAGGTACGCCAGCAGGACAATCGCCAATAAAAGAATGATCTTTGACCACTTGGGTTTCATATCAACACCTGTATACCATTAGTCGTTTGTTTGCTCTTTTTCTTACAATATAATAAGGATTAACTGATAAGCAACTAACTCGCATTTATCATAAAGGGCATTAAATAATAAAGAAAAATTATTTTTTACTGAACAATCAATAATGTATGCTATATTATGGCAAAAGCAATGCTTGGCATTGACTGACTGGTGAAAAACCGTAACAAGGGGAATCATTCTGGAAATCAGGGCGCACAAAGAAAGCAATTCCATACTAAGGGGCTTTTTGTGGGCTTTAGTGGCAGTTTATACCCTGGTGCTTCCTCATGTAATTTTGATCTATAATGCCATTGCAAAGCACTTTTCGTCCGAAATTGCCGGAAAAGTTTCCATCGCATTAATTCTTCTGCTGGGAATCGCTTATTTTCTCGCGGTTCTGGTCTTGAAAAAGGGTATAAAAGCCCTGGCACTATTAGTTCCCTGTGCCATCATCGTTTGGGTTTTTATTTCCATAGAATCCAACCCGAACAAATATATCCACATCCCCGAATATATAATTATGACGTGGCTTCTATTTGAAGTCCTTGCGCTTGATTACAAGGATAAAGGCATATTTGTCCTTGTTTTTATATGCGCTGCTTTGCTGGGTATTGTTGATGAAATGATGCAAGGGATTATCCCGAACCGGCATTACGGCTGGCAGGATATGATCATGAACTCTGCCGCCGCCCTTATGGGGGTCTTCACCCTTGCCGGCCTGAGAAAGGCACCGACGGGTGACTGGGCCTGGGCCGGCGGTCTAAAAGAATTCAAGCCGGCACTGGGGATTATGGTCTTCGGGGCTGCGGGAGCTGTTTTGACGTGTGTTTATCTGTTCCATGTCAAAGCACACCTGACCTTTCGGAGTGTCTACCCCTTCTGGCTGCTGGGCTGGAACGGCCTGTTCATAGTCACAGGCTCAGTCGCTATTTTTTTTCAAAAGCGTCTTTATAAACCGATCAATCCCGGCAACGATGAGGATTCAAACCCTTACGATCAAGCGATGACGGCCCGCCTCTGGATTTTGTGCCCGCTTGTCATCCTTATCATCATACACACCTTGGTGCTCCTGACGGCTGTTGCGGGGCTACCGTTTAATTAGTGTCCATCCTGTAATGCCTCGCAGAGTCTACCGAGTATAGGCAGAGAGCGGTCCATATCAGAACAAAGGTCAACATGTGGGCGCTTGAAAGCGGCTCGTTGTACAGAAAGACACCCAAAAGAAACATACAGCTTGGTGCTATATATTGCAGAAACCCAACAGTGGAAAGCTTCAACCGTCTTGTACCCAACGTAAAAATAAGCAGGGGAAAGGCTGTCAGAAAAGCGGTTCCAATAAGGAAAATATCAATCTTGGTGCTCATATGCAATAAAGCTCCGGTTCCCTTGCTGTCCAAGAATACGATATATGCCAAAGCGGGAACGAAAAAGAAAAGCATCTCAATGGAGAGACCCACCAGGGAACTGACAGGAGCAACCTTGCGGATCAGACCATAGAATCCAAAGGCAAATGCAAGGGAAAGAGCTATCCATGGAAACTCTCCGTAATTAAATGTTAGATAAAGGACACCGACCACAGCCAATCCCAATGCCACCGCTTGCAGGGGCCTCAGTCGTTCCCTGAGAAAAATCATTCCCAACAGGACATTTACCAGCGGGTTGATAAAGTATCCAAGGCTTGCCTGCAGGATATGTTCATTGTTAACCGCCCAGATGTAGATAAACCAGTTGAATCCAAGCAGCATGGTTGTGGGAAAAAGGATCATCAAAGTACGCCGGTTTTTCACGGCCGCCATGAACTCGCTAAAGTGACCCTGGGATATAAGTACAATAAGAAGAAAGAAAAAAGACCAAAGCGCCCGGTGCATAATTGTTTCAAGGGCAGGGATGCTCTGAAGTACCTTCCAGTAGATGGGGCTTAATCCCCAGATCAGGAATGCCCCTGAAGCATACGCCACACCGGACAAAGATTCCTGTTGTGATTTTAATGTGTTGTAGGGTTGCATAAACTTTTGGTGTTATAATCGAGTAGCAAAATACCGAAAGTGCGCAACATAGACTATTTGAAGTATGATGTCAAAAGATAAGTCTGAGACCTTTGCAAAACGCCCCTTTTTGCTCTCCGAGGCGTAGGCTCGCTTCTACGAGCCGGAGGCCCGATTTCTGCGTCAGACTCAAAAAAGATGGGCTGAAGCTGAGATGTAAAAATGTGAAGTTATTTTTTGCGCGAGCCCTTAGGTTTAGTTAACAGGCAATCACGATAAGAACTGACGCGGACATCGATGGAAGGGAGTTGTTTGGATTTAAAACCCATGGCCCTGCAGCCATGAGGAAAGTTTTTGTCCCAGGTGACATAGTAATGCCGGCATTTATGGCAGTCTATCTTTTTTGGCATTCTCTGAATACGATAACTCACCGCTCACTCGCTCTGCTCATTAGAGCCGCAGAGAACGCAGAGTTTCTCTATTTTATTGTTTTCCGTAGACCCCGCTTTTAGCGGGACAGGGACGCCGGAAAACAATAAGAAACATGCCCTGCGGGCAATTACAGACCCACAATATCGCACAACGATTGATTTCTTTCTTTTGCCGTTTCTTAATCCCGTTAGACTTAGCGGGGCCTCTCAACGGCAAAAGAAAAGTCTCTTTTCTTTGCATCTTTGCGGCGAAAATTAAAAATGCAATCCGATTATGAAGCACACCCTATCATATTATCAGTTACTTTATTCTGATTTTATCTTATTAGGGTTAGGTATCATCAGCTTAAAAATCAGTATTGCGGATACAAAAACAAATTGAATCAGGCCCTGTAGCCTCACATAGTCAAGAGGTATTTCCATAAATGATTCCAATAACATTTCCATTTGTTGTCTCTCCTTTCTTGTAATACGTCGCAACGCCGCAGTCCCTTTCGCTGTTGAGACGCCTAAATATTATATCGGCAATTATGAAAAAAAGCTTAATCGTAATTTCTTGCCAAGACTAATTTAAATTCTTTTGACCTTGTCTGACAAATTCCGGATAGATGTTTTGGATGGGCCGCATCAGCGGGGACTTAGGGTTCGCGAAGAAATAAATTTGCATTTTTATGTGTCGAGGCGCCCGCATGGCAAGGCGCGAGGAGGGCGAATAGCGGGCTATTTAACCGACGAGCAACGCAGTCAGGCGGGATGGATCGGCGCATAAAAATGTGAAGTTATTTATGAGCGAGCCCTTATCGTTTCTGTTTCTTCAAAGCATACATATCCATATCTGCTCGGCGCAGAATGTCTTCAGGACCTTCGCCGGCTACGGACTGTGCAAAGCCGGCGCTTACAGCCACTTTTATATCTCCGCTACTACGGGAATAAAAACGTTTTTTTCTGAAATTTTCTTCAAATTTCACGATTCTTTCCCGGGCCATTTCTTCACTCAGTCCTTCGATGACAACAGCGAACTCGTCGCCTCCAAATCTTGCGATGCAATCATTTTTGCGAAAGGTTGTTTGCATACACTGAGCTATTTTTTGTAAAACTTTATCTCCTGACAGATGCCCAAAGGTGTCATTGATATTTTTAAAACCATCTACATCAAAAAGCACTACTGAAAATGGTTTGCCGCCTTCATCGAAAGTTTTTCGAGCACTCTTTATTCTCGCATTAAAAGCATTACGGTTGTAAAGACCGGTGAGGCCGTCTTTGGTAGCAGCCGTTAGAAAATGTTTTGCCTTTTCGGTCATTTCGCCGGTTTCCCGTTCCGCCACAACGATTCTTTTTTTAAGTCTATTAATATTTTTCTTGGATTTTCGAATCCTTTTCATCTCTTTCTTTTTTCTTTGCGACAACAGGTTTTTTATTTTCGCCAGCTTTTCAACCACAGCACTCTTTATCTCCTCAATGGTTGCATGTATATTAAAAGAGTCGACTATTGATCCTACTTTATCGTGAATATTTATCTCAAACTGCTCAATCTCTTTTTGCCTGACATCTTCATCAAATTCGCTCGTCAAATCCTTTTCCAGTTTTTTGACATGTTCTAAAAGTGTGAGCAAAGTGTTGTTGATATATCTGAAGTCTTCCGCAATCCTGACCTTAAGATTTTTTATAAAACTCAAAAAGTCAACAGTAGCATCCTCCAGTTCAGCCTGGGTTATATCGGCACGGCAGTCTATTTGAAGCGAGTCGGCAGTTGCTTTCAACTCACTGGTCAGCGGATAAAAATCATCAAAAATAGCATCTGTAATTCTTTTTACAATTTTGCATACCCCCAGCATGCTCTCCTTTAATTCATCCAGCTGCACTATGCCTTCTTCATCAAATCCCCTGGCGGTCTCTATTGTAAAAATCTTACCTCTCAGCTTTCCAATTTCATTCTCAATCAGATCCACTGGTAAAGTTTTGTCAGTGTTCACGCTTTTTTTGATGGCTTGAAACTCTTCTGCAAATTCCTCATGCGTTGCCATCACCACACCAAATGAATTAATAATTTTTAAAAGGCACTCTTTTTCCTTATTGCTTTCCTGCTCTAATTTATAAAAATCTTGCTTTAATCGCTCTATCTCGGCTGATTGATCTTTATCCATAAATTCACCTCTAACGATTTTTCCAAAAAAACAATTGCAACTCCTAAAATGTTTTTTTATATCTCTCACCCCGGTGGAATAGTTTCCAAATTCCACTGGGCAGGCAGAGCTCGCAGTCTTCGACCCTGAGCTCAGACCGAAGGGAGCACACAGAGATTATTTTATATTAGAAATGCAAGAACCATGCAAATTTGAACAAGCAGTTGTGAAAAAACTGATATCAATATATTTCAAATAGATAGATGAAATATACAAATCGTCTGGATGTGATTATTATGATGAATATTTGACAATTATGCTGGATTTTTTGGCACAATTAGGGTGCGGCTTACCAATTTTCGTCCGTATCACCGGAGGGCGTTTGTTGTTCTAAAAGGAATATGAATCTATGAATATCGATCATGATTTCATCACCGCTTTTGAGTTTTGTCGGCGTGTGCTGCGCGATCTCTTCCCCGTTTAACCGTGTTTTATTTTTACTCCGCTGGTCTTCCAGGTAAAAAGAACCTTCTTTGTATTGAATGGCAGCATGCGAACCAGATACGGAATGCTGATTTATGGCAACATCATTGTGCACGCCGCGACCAATTTTAATGACACTTTTATTCAAAATCAGGGTCTTTTTGCCGGTGATGTTTTTAACATCGATCAACATGGCCTGAGGCATGCCGGAAGCATCCCGGGTTGATATAATCTGTCCACGGACAATGGTGGCCTCTTGGACCTGAGTTTCAGGTTTACCGCTGAAATCTATCACGGTTTCACCGGCTGGAATAAGATCCGGAAGAATGAAGATGAATTTATATATATTGATTTTGATAACATCACCGCTTTTGAGTTTTATAAGTGAATACGGTGCGATTTCTTTGCCGTTGATGTAGGTTTTATTTATACTCCCTTGGTCTTCCAGGTAAAAAAAACCATCCTGATATTCAATGGTAGCATGCAGACTCGAAACGGTCTCTGCGGGGATGGCAACATCATTGTTTGTGTCCCGGCCGATCTTTATGGGGCTTTTGCTCAACTCCAGAGTTTTTTGACTGGTAATATTTTTGACATCGATGAGTTCAGCCCGAGGCATGGGAGGAGCGTACCGGGCTCTGCGAGACCGGCCGGCAACCCCCGGGGCGAACGTTTTGGTTTTCCTGTTTAAGGCCATGATCATGACAATGGCCGCCAGCAGAACGAAGATGCCGATTAATAGAATAAGCACAAAAGAACCAGGCTTTTTAAACTGCGCCGGTGTTTTTTTGGCCGCATCAACAGGCTCTGTTTCCAAAGGTGGTACCTTAGATGTAGCTGCCGGAAACACCCCGGGAGCAGATGCTGCCGGGGGGGATGCCGGTGCCGTTGTTGCATTGTCTGCGGACGATGGCGGCATAATGCCCTTGTCCGCGAGCTCCGGTCCGGACGGCAGCCTGCTGATCATGCTGCTGATTTTATCAAAAACTTTCTGGATATCCTCAGCCGTGTACGCCCGAAAATATTCGCCCTCGGTTTTGAAAGCCAGCGTCTGTATCAGACTGAAATCCGCCTTTTCCGTAAAGGCAACACCGAAAATTTTAATTCCCGCATTCCGGCACTCCTGGGTCAGATCTTCCTTCAGCCATTTGGTCTTCTCAAGGTCCTGAACTTTGTCCCCGGTGTCTACAATACCGTCAGTCAGCAAAATGATCACTTTGCGGGCATTGTTTCGTCCGTTTAGCTTAAGCTCATAAACAGCCCTTTCGATTGCCGCCGGGCTATCAGAGAACAGCCCTTTGTAGTTTACTTGATCGAGGCTTTTCAAAAAATTGGCCCTGGCCATCAGGCCTGTCAGGTCTGTGAGCGGTTCCACCAGCTTGGCCTCTTGGTCAAAAATAATCATGGCGATACGAGAATTTTCCCCGAATCCGACCATAAAATTCGTAACGACATCTCGGGTTAAAAAGTGCGGGTCATTTTTTTGCATGCTGCCGGAATTATCTAGAACCAGAGCAATATCGAATTCTTGCAGTACGAGGCGGGACTCAGACTGTGCACCTTCTTTGCTAGCTTCGACCTGAGCGTAACCCCCAAATAACGCTGCCAACAAAATCAAAGCAAACCCAAAGAAGGCCGTAATCGACTTTTTCATATCGAACACACTCCCGTATCTATTTGGACAGGATAACAGGATCGACTAGATATTTATCCGCCGTATATCTGGGGGATAAATCCAGTTAATCAAAAAACGTATCACAATAGAACTAAAATCAGTCAGGCGAATAATTAAAGCCCATGAAGTCCAATTGGTTAATTACCTTGTTGCTACAGGGAAACCTGTGGGCCTGATTCTTAATTTTGGAGAGAAAAAAAACCGCCCGCCTCGCCTAAGCTCGCGATGGCGGGCAGGTTGAAATTAAGCGTAAAGTCAAGGATCTGAAT
>JAQYVG010000180.1 GCA_030145595.1 Desulfobacterales bacterium
CATCTTCATTTGGGAACTGCCCCACCAGAGTTTGGCGGCATTTTTGGTATTCTTTGTGCGCAGGAGGGCGTCCGGGGTCGTCCCATGGCTGTTTACGGCTCGGTGAAAGTGGATAGTCCCATTCCTTCTTGTAAACTTTATCATCCGGATCACGGTTGATGTCAAACGAGAGACCAGGTTTCTTCTGTACATCCTTGCCAGGTTGGTCCGTGTTAAAGAACATCGCATCATGAGGATTGACTAAGCCCAGGGTCAGGAACCAGGGTTTGTCTTCCTGGTTCAGGGCCTTGCCCTTTCGACGAAGCCACCCTTGGGCGGTCGCGGTGGAAAACTGGTCATAATGGTACCCGCCAAGCACCAGGGCGATATCATCGCCAAGACCATTGTATTCCGAGTAGCCATATTTCTTCATTATGTCATGCCCAATCAGTATCTTCTTTGGTCCTTTTATGGGTTTGTCCATGTCATGATTCAGGTGCCACTTGCCATGGTAGGTCGTATAATACCCGGCATCCTGCATCATGTGACCGATGGTGGGTATGTCAAAGGACAGAGAATCAATCCACGGGAAATTGGTATTATCGAACATGCGGGTGTGCTGGATATGCTGGCCGGTAAATATCACAGACCGTGACGGGGTGCAGACCGCTGAACAGATCTGGTGATTCTCAAAGGTCGTGCCCATTTTAGCCAGCCGGTCCCGCCCGGGCCAGTGACCCTTGCCCATCAGTTTAGGTAGATAATGCTCCTGATCCGTTAAAATAACCATCACATTGTACGGCTTAGCAGATACAACGCCTCCCGCAGGTCTGGAAGCCGCCTCAGCCTGAGCAGCTTCGGCTGATCCGGCATTGAAAACAGACGACCCAAGACCCGCTGCCATGGCTCCCATACCGGTGGTCTTGATAAAGTCCCGCCTTGAGATACCTTTTGATTTATTGTCATTTTGTTTTGGCATGGCAACCTCCTTTATACAAATAATTGATTCGGGTTTAGTGATTCTAATTTAATATATTAAAAGGTGCTTTGGATTTCGAATTCTTTCTATATCACACCTGTTCACAATTACAAATTTTACTACGCTTTAATGGCTAAAGCTAACCTGTCAGTCTTCAGTCATAAAAGAAAAGGTGGATTACTATATATTGAGTCAACCTTATTTATTGCAGAGCTGGTGATATATTGAGATTATCTTCAATTTTTATAGACTTGTAAAACTGAAGATCTCTTGCCTTAAGTGACTGTGGCTAATCTAAACGATCTATAGCAGATTCCGTTAGGTAATCGCAAATATTTTGAGCTTTAGTTTTTGGAAGGAAAAAACAGACACTTTCAGTTTTGGAGTAAGTGCAAAGCGAAAAAAGTTTATTAACTTCCAAAAGGGCGATTAACATCTGCTGATACAGCTTTTGTTGCCTCATTCACAATCTGGATTATCTTCCCAACATCTTACGCTATAAATGCGCTGCAATTTTTCATGAAGAAAAGCTAAGTAGTAGACGTAATTTGATTGTCCGAATCTATAAATCCAAACACGATAGGGTTCGTCTAAAATTCTCGTCTTTCTGATAGGTTCCCCGCATTTGTTCAAAACGTCTCGGGAGAGGTCACCTCTGTAAACGAGTCTGCTGGAACATCTGAAGGAGGAGACGTCCGTTCCTTCGGGAATCATATCAAGTGCCAGGAGATCCGCATCCACTATGAAAAGCGCGAGGGCAAGGAGAATAAGAGTCTTTGTGAGTGCTTTAAGCTTCATTAAAATCTACACTGTCAAAACCAAAGTTAAATTCGTACATGCCTTTGTCTATATAAACCTTCTAATTTGTGATGACAGTCCTACATTAAAACGCGCAAACCAACTGAGTCAAGACAAGATTGCTTGCCTGAACCTTGTATCCGGCTACAGATCAGTTTTATTGATGATTCCTAATAGTAATCGCAATAATTTACCATATATTTGAGTTGGATGTCAAACTTTCCGAAAATTGGTGTAAAATTTTACGGTCGGGACCCCATACGCCATATTAAAAAGAGTCTTCCAGATTTTCCGAGGGGCCTACCCGCAGTAAAAACACGTCAAATGTCGATCTCGTTGTCGGCGATTAACAGCGATTACATGGGATTTGAAAGTTGAGGTTTTGAGGAACGTGATTTCAGATACTTACGAGCATTAAAGGAATGGACGTTCAGCGATTTACGCGGAATTGCTCTGAATACCTAATTAGTTAACATAATGTTCTTATCTGAACAACTTTTTATCTGCCTAAATGCCTATGACCACTGTATTTAGAGCATATTTAATGCAAATATGTCAACAACATTATCAGACGTAGTTCAGATTTAATATTTAAGCCGCAGGAGAAGCGATTTAACCGCATTATTTTGAAAAATACAGACATGAGTATGCCTGGCTGTGTGGTCTGCGGCTACAAGAGCCGAGAGAGTGGGGGACCGTTAAGGCCCCCCCATGCCTGAGACTTTGGCGAGCCGACCTATAATACAGATTCTCTAAGGGAGTTAGTCACCTTGAGACGCTGAGCGCGCTTCGTTACGGCTTCCATTTTTTCGCTGCTCATGACCGAATCTATAGAAACCAATGGCGGTGGAGAGGTGGCATAATAGGCTCGATAGGCGATGCTAAAACTTGTACCCGAAACTCAGGCCGTAAACGAGCACTTCGCTGTTGTCCACAAAGTCCACATTGAATTCAGGGGTAATTGCCCACTTTTCCCCAATTTCAAATTCGTATGCTGCGCCGACTCTAAAAAGAAATTCATTGTCGCCGTCATTATCCGGGATGTCGACACCCGGTGCCACGAGAAATCGCCACCCTTTGTACGGATGTAGAAAAAGAGGTACAGCCAGGACCCACTCTCTAAAAACCCCACTAGCATATTCCACTATACCGCCGATTCCGAACAACTGGTTCAGGCGGTATTCGTAACTCAACCCGACGGAGAATCCATCCTCCCCGTCCTCGTGGGTATTTCCCAGAAAAAGTTCTATACCATGCCGATTTTCCAGCACCTTTTCTTTGCTGCCGTGCCCAGCTTCTTCAGCCCGGATCTTAACCGGCATAAGTAGCACTAAAAGGGCCATCATTAGGCCGATCATCGCACACTTTTGCATCGCTGCCCCTATTTTTTAGTCTTGTTAATTCTTCTTGTCTTCGTAAATTCCTCATTGCAGGATACTCTTCTCAGCAAAAATGATGACGGAAACATAAAGCGTGACCGTTCATTGTGTGAATGTTATCCTACTATAAATACAGTCGAAACAGAGCTGTTTACCGTGCTAACCAAGAATTGGATAAACCACAAGGTCATGTGATTTGTCTTTTTACTTTGGGAACAGCAACTTCACCTGAAGTTGCAGAGACCAGTTCGGGCCATTGTCCGGTTTTTCCGCATACCAGAAAGTCTGCACTTTGAAATCGACGGGCTGCTTGCCGAATTTTACCAGCCGACCGATTCCCCCGCCGAGGGGCACAGTCCATCGCTGACTGCTGTCCTCTTCCCAATTGGCAGTGATGACCGGGGCTGAGGTAAGGTACCAGCCATTGGCAATGTTGTAATTGATGAAGTACTGAAAAAGCAATGAGTTAACGTCATCTTCATCACTTGGGCCGGCAAAGCTCCAGATATTATACCCCAGACAGCCCAGGACCCATTTTCCCGGCATGGCCAGAGCCACTAAACCCGGCCCGGCTGACCACTTGTCGGTGCCGAGCCGGTCATCCGTATGGGTCGGAATCTGCAGGACCGGCCCCGCTCCCCAGATGAGCTTACCCGGCTTGGCTGGTGAGATAAACCCCTGCCAGGTGATGTTGCCCAGGCCGAAAACACTGTCTGTCTCAAAGGTAACAAAATCGTCTTGGATCTGTTCCCTGGCAGGAACAGTGATCTCCTGTCCAGCAAGGTAGTTAATCGGAATGATAGCCCGATTGATCAGGTTGACCTTTCCGAAATTCACGGGATAAACCGGCTGAAACTGGAAGGAATTGGCCCATTCCTCGGAAGGACCTACATCGAAGTACGTGTTGTTCTGCATCGGAAGACTGATCATGTTACCGATGGGGTTCTGGGACTGCTTGGCCAGATCCTGATCCGCGGAAACCGGGTACGCAAAAAGGATCACTGCCAAGAAAAAAATTGCCGAAACTGTCCATCGCGGATGATTCATTTACGATCTCCTTTCCAGGTCATAAATCTGGCATTTGCTGTGATTTATTTCCTTTCGTTGCAATGTGCCCATCATCGATTTCAAAATTTATGTCATAGTTTTTGATTATACCACGTTCATAGAAAAGGTTCAGTTTCAAATTCTGAAATTGAAGTCCCGTATATTGGCCGCGATCTGCCTTCATCTGAAGGTCGCGGTTAGCTTTCGGGCCAACGGCGGCAGTTCAGTTTTCCCAATTTTTTCTTCCGGTACAGTTTTTTTTATCTGGCCCTCTTTATCCTTTGAAGGTTTTGACGAGGGCTTTCCAGCTTTGTCCTAAGGATATTTTTTTCTTACTGCTCATTGCTTTATTCTTGCCATCAGCGCTTTAATTCGACGCTCTCCTTCCGAGCCCTCCAGAATTACGGCTTCGTGATATTGGGCATCCGGATTTTCTTCGGCAAACAGGACGAGCTCGAATAGCCTCGACTTTGACTCAATATGGTATCGGACAATATCATCTGCACTTAATGTTTCGTGGCCGGCCCGTTTTGTTAAAGTAAATGCGATGCCTCCCTTGCCATCAAGCGCGCGGTAGATCACCTCGGTGCAGACCTGCCGTGATGCATCGGCAAAGTCAAAACGAAAATCGTAGGGATCGTCCAGCCAGGTAAAAACACCTGCCAGGAATTCGGTTTTCTCCTCGTCATTTAACCGTGGGCGTAGAACTAGCATGCGATTGATGTGGGTATCCATAATGTAGCTGAGGTTATTAAAGATAACGCCTTCAGCGACGGCCTCAATCATATCTGCTTTCAGCCCGCCGGGCAAAGATTTCCGGGAAAGATGGGCGGCGAAACCGGCTTTCTCGTGACTGGCCACATCCGCAAGGCTTTTAACGCTTAAGCCTGCGTTCTTGCGCTGGGCAGGCGAGCCGACATAGGTGATGCCGTGCTTAAATGCACCCGGAATGAAGATGTCACTCATATACCCGGCAGTATAGGTGAGGATGATGTCACCGGGCTGCAGCAGGTGGTAAACCTGCTGTTTTTGCTGTTCCGAAAATTTGATTATGTGCGCAGCCGGACTTTTTAAGCGACTCACGTCCTTGAAGAGAAGTGCCCGCGCAGCGTAGCGGACATCGCCGAACCCCCGGGCGGCCCCATGCGCGAGTTTAACGGCCTCGGTGTGTGAGAGGTCGTTCTCCAGATCGGACAGGGTACCTGTTTTAAGAACCTGATGAATTTGAGTTTGAGCTCCCTTATACAATGAGGGAATCTGCCCGATCAAATCTTTATAGGAGCGATCCGTCGCCGCGAGCTTTGACAAACCGGACTCGGGCGCTGAAAGATCCTCCGAGTATAAGACCCACGCCGCTGTCAGCGTCTTTTCTTCGCCCTTGGCAGTTATTTCCTGATGCAGTCGATTATAGCCGCCACGTGGAATTCCCGAACGGTAAAACGCTTCGTTCAACTTGGAAATCGCAACGGGGTCGTCGGTAAACTCCGCAACCAGAAAGGAGCTGTGGTAAGCCAGTAAGAATTCGGCGTAAAGAACAAGCACGTGAGCCTTTATTCCCGTCTCGTCATCCGGGAAATGCGCGTCGGTACCTCCGTAATAATTAATCAGATCCCAGAGCGCTGTGTGGCAGGTGGTAAAATGGAAGAATAAATTCTCAATTCTGTCGTTTTCCTCAGCGGTGAAATAGCCGCGTTTCTGCCAACTGCCGCGCTGGTGAAAATCGAAGAAATCTTTTCGTATCTCATCAAATTGTGTAGAGACGGAGCGCAGCGTCCGCATATTAGACTCAAGTGTCAGCCGGGCCTGCACCGGAGACTCGAATCGAACATGGGTAGTGTATTTTGGCATTCTAGTCGCACATTCCATGCTCAGCAAGGTTGCAACCAGAGCTAACGATATGAGAATTCGAGAGGCCATTTTACCTTCTGTGTAATTGGAATGGATTTATCTTTATCACCGGCATCGTTACCAATACCGTAAAAGTCTACGTTAAGGTTCATGTAGCCGAGGACCGCATTGACACGGTATTTGTCTGCATTCAAGTAAGTCGTTTGTTTTCCGCCGATTGTATGTCTTCATTCCAATCCCTCCTCCTGCAAAAGACAATAAAAAATGCTGAGTTTAATTTCTTATTTGAGATTTTTCCCCGGTTTAAAAGTAACAGCATTTCTGCCCTTAATTTTAATCTTTTCGCCTGTCTGCGGATTACGTCCCATTCGGGTTTTCCGATATTTATTCCTGAATGTTCCAAAACCCACTAAAGTTACTCTGCTGTTCCTTTTCTTCAAACCTTTTGTAACTCCGTCAATAAATGATTCCAATGCCGCTTTAGCCGCAACCTTTGAAATACCGGCATCCTTTGCCATTTTTTCAACTAATTCTGCTTTTGTCATCAGTTTCCTCCCTTGTTAGGTTTGAATTACAATCAAATGACCTTTGTTTTTAATTGGTTAGAATAACATAATATGAAAGTCAACTGATAAATACCTATTAATTCAGAGGTTGGAAGAATTTATCATTGAAAATGTTTAGAGATAGCACAAATAAAAAATCAGGGTGAAGTCCATTATAGGCTTACCCTGACAATTCATTCCTCTTTGATACGTTTTGATTATGTCAGGAAATCAGGCACTTGATATTTTGCCGTCATTGCAGGTATCACAACCTTTTGATGCTCGTCTAAACTTGTGTTTTTTAGCAGATTCATTGACTAAACACCCTGCTTTCGCTATACCCAACGAAGGGATAAATTTAGCGTTTGGAGCCAAGCCCCCAAGGGTCTTAACTTCAGGACCAT